>JAWSVN010000153.1:0-7741 GCA_033851875.1 Acidimicrobiales bacterium | reverse complement strand
CAGGTGCGCAGGATCCTCGGGTCGGTGAGGTCGACGATCCGTCCATGGAGTCGGCCCCGGAGCGCCTCGTCGTATTCACTCATCGCCCCGGTCAGCACCAGGCGCTCGGGGTTCGTCATCGTGACGAGCCACGACGCCGCGTAGCCGAGGGCGTCGATCGGCAGCTCGAGGACCTGGCGAGCGTGGGCGTCGCCCTCGCGGGCCAGAGCGAACACTTCGGTCACCCAGTCGACGTGGTTCCCGCTCGCTTCGATGTAGCGGTCGCGGATCGCCACGCTCCCGACGAGCGCGTCGATCGTCACCAGGTCTCCGTCGGGGTCGGGGACCGGGCAGGCGCCGATCACGCCGGCGAGGCCGCCGGCCCCGGTGTCGGGCAGACCGTCGGTGAGGTGGGTGGCCGTGATCTCGGGACCGGCGTTGAACACGATGGCCCGATGGGCCCCGGCGGCGGCGCCCTCGCGATACTCGGCGACCGCAGCCGCTCGCGACGCCTCGTGAACCGTCGCCGTGATGCCTGTCGCCTCGGCCAGCAGGGATGCGATCGGCACGGCGTCCCAGCTCATGGTGGCGCTGGTGGCCACGTCGTTCCCGAGGTTCACCCAACCGTGGATCACGGTGCCGATGTGGCAGCTCCGGCGATCGAGTCGGCACTGGCGCATGATGTCGGCGATGTGGGACGCGGCCTCGGCGACCACCCGGTCGACCTCCCAACCGGGCGTGAACTCGACGCTCTCGGTGAGCGGACGCCCCAAGCCGTCGCAGGCGACGACCTCGCAGTAGCGGAGGCCGATGTAGAGCGAGATGACCGACTCACGGGAGGCGTCGTACTCGTAGCGGATCGCAGGTCGGCCTCGGCCCCGCTGGCCGCCCTTGGTCTCCACCTCGACGGCGTGTCCGGATTGCACAAGATCGTTGAGAATTAGTGCGAGCGCCTGATTGGAGAGGGTCGTGAGGTTGCCGAGCTCGGCCCGTGACTGTCGGCCGTGGGCCCGCAAGAGGTCGACGACTTCGAGGGAATTGTGGCGACGAAGGTCGCTGTTGCGCCTTGCTGGCGCAGGCTCGGATGGCATGACGGTCGGTTCGGTCCTCGTGTCGCGCCGGCCCTCGACGCAACGGTCGTCGGACGGCTCTTGTCGTTCAGTGTAGATTTCTTCTACGGTGTTGAGATATAGATGAGGGGAGCGCAGCAATTGCTGTGCCGTTGAACGAGGGGAAGCCCAGTGAGAACACCAACACTCGATCGGGGCGGGCGCAGCCTGTTCCGGCTCTTGGCAATGCTGCTCGCGTTGCTGATGACCAGTGCCGCGTGCGGCAGCGACAGCGATGGCGAATCGTCGTCGGCCGAGACCACCGACGAGGACGGCGCAGCCGACGGTGGCAGCGCGACCGACAGCGGTAGCGCGACCGACGACGCCGACGACGGCTCCAGCGGCAGCGACACCGACAGCGGCACCGATGAGGCCGTCGCAGCGCCGACCGGCACCCTGCAGGTGGCCGCGGCGACCAACGTGCAGAGCTACGACGCCCACATGGCCGCCGTCGCCCAGGAGTACTACCTCCACCCCGTCTACGACACCCTCGTGCGGGTCGACGTCGACGGCGCCTACCTTCCGGGCCTGGCCCAGAGCTGGGAGTGGGTCGACAACACCACCCTGGCGCTCGAGCTGCAGCCCGACGTCGTCTTCAGCGACGGCTCCCCAGTCGACGCCGCCGCCGTGGTCGCCAACGTCGAACGCGGCATGGCCACCGAGGCGAGCCCGTCGGCCGGCTTCTACGCCAACATCACCTCGGTCGAGGCGACGGGCGACCTCGGCGTGCAGCTGAGCCTGGCTGCCCCGTCGACCTCGATGCTCAACGACCTCGCCCGCCTGCCGGGCATGATGATGGCGCCGAGCTCGTTCGACGGCGACCCCAACACCGAGCCGATCGGGGCGGGTGGCTGGACCCTCGACACCGCCGCCTCGAACCCGGGCGAGGTCCAGGTCTACCGCGCCAACCCCACCTACTGGCAGCCGTCACGGGTGTTGGTCGAGACCGTCGAGATCCGCGTGCTCGAGAGTGACGCCGCCAGCAACGCCATGCTGAGTGGACAGATCGACCTGATGGAGCTGCGCTCCGAGGCCGATGCTCCGACCTTCGAGGGCGGCGGCTTCGAGATGCTGACCCGCCCCAGCGCCAACGTCTGGTACATCCAGATGATGGACACTGACGGCTCGATCCTCGAGCCGCTCGGCGACGTCCGGGTCCGCCAGGCGCTCAACCTCGCGATCGATCGCAACGCCTTCAATCAGGGCCTCCAGTTCGGCCAGGGCGATCCGAGCCCGAGCTTCTGGCTCCCGGGCACCGCCTACTACGACGACGGGCTCGAGGGGTGGGCGCACGACCCGGACCGGGCCCGTGAGCTGCTCGCCGAGGCCGGCTACCCCGACGGCTTCTCCGTGACGTTCCCGTCGTTCGGCCCGCTGGTGCCCGTCGCCGAGGCCGTGCAGCAGATGTGGGGCGAGATCGGCGTCGACGTCAGCGTCGAGCTCGTCGAGCCCGGCACCCTCGCCGCGGTGATGCGCAACGGCGAGACCGTGCTCACGCCCACCCTTGCTCGCGGTTTCACCGCCGAGTCGCACTACAAGGAGCGCCTCGCTCCCGGCAGCCCGTTCGACTCGATCGGCACCGATCGCGGCGACCTGCCCGAGCTGGCCGACGCCGCCTATCAGGCCGATGGCCAGGAGGCGCAGGACGCCGCCTGGCGAGAGCTCTACCGCTACGCGATCGACGAGGGCTACCTGATCGTGATCGGTCACCAGATCCCGACCGTGGTGGCGTCGGAGCGAGTGGAAGGCGCCGTGATGCTGCCGTCCGACAACCTGCCCCAGCCCTACGGCGTGTCGGTCCCGGGCTGAGCTGAACGATGACCCGTGTCGTGTTGGCCCGATTGGTGGCGCTCGTGCCCCTGCTGCTGATCGCCAGCTTCGTCGCCTTCCTCCTGGTGCAACTCGCCCCCACCGATCCCGCCGTGGTTCGGTTGGGGGAGAGCGCCACCGAAGAGTCCTATGCGGCGTACCGGGCCGAGATCGGTGTCGACCGACCGGTCATCGTGCAATACCTCGACTGGCTCGGCGGGGCCGTCACCGGAGACTTCGGCGAGTCGTGGCAGAACTCCGCTCCCGTCTCCGAGATGCTCTCCTCCCGGCTCCCCGTCACGCTCTCCCTCTCGCTCGGAGCCTTGCTCGTCGGTCTGGTGATCGGTGTGCCGAGCGGGATCGCGGCGGGGATCCGGGCGGGGAAGCCGAGCGACTCAATCATCACCGGCGCCGCATCGATCGGGCAGGCCGTCCCCAACTTCTGGATGGCGTTGCTCCTCGTCGCCTTCGTCGCTCTCCCGTTCGGCGTGTTCCCCGCGATCGGCTACGCCAACCTGAGCGACGGTGTCGTCGACTGGTTGTTGAGCCTGACACTCCCGTCGATCGCCCTCGGCACGGCGGCCGCCGCGGCGATCGCTCGCCAGACCCGTGCCGGGTTCGTGCGCGTGCTGCACGAGCCCTACGTGCGAACCGCGGTCGCGGGTGGGCTGGGGCGACGCAGCATCCTGTTGCGGACGTCGCTCCGCAACGCGGCCATCCCTCTCGTCACCACGGTCGCCGCCCAGGCGTCGGTGTTGTTGGGCGGGTCGGTGATCGTCGAACAGGTCTTCGCACTCCCGGGTCTCGGGCAGCTCGTGCTCAACGCGATCCGCAACGGCGACCTCCCGATCGTCCTCGGGTTCGTCACCCTCGCCGCCGTGACGATGGCCGTCATCCAGCTCCTGTTGGACCTCGCCTACGCCTGGCTCGATCCCCGGGTGCGTTCGGCATGAGGGCGCCACGGGGTTCGCTCGTCACGTGGGCGGCGGCCACGGTGGTCGGCGTCGTCGGTGTGCTCGCGGTGTTCGGGCCGCTGCTGACGCCCTACGACCCGGACAACGGCGAACTGATTGACGCCCTCCAGAACCCGAGCGGCGGTCACTGGCTGGGCACCGACTACCTCGGACGCGACGTGCTCAGCCGGATCATCGCCGGGAGCCGGGTGGCGGCGGTCGCCGGCCTCGAGGCGACGGCGGTCGCCCTCGTGGTCGGCGTGTCGATCGGCATGATCGTCGGCCTCGCCGGCGGTTGGACCGACCGCATCGTGATGCGGCTGATCGACGGCATCAGCGCCATCCCCGCGCTCGTCCTGGCCATCGCCATCATCGCTGCCCTCGGGTCGGGGCTCACCCGCTCGATGTTCGCGGTCGGCCTGGCCTTCGCCATGTCGATGGCACGTCTCGCCAGAGGTCTCACGCTGTCGGAGCGCGAACGCCTCTACGTCGACGGTGCCCGCGTCGTCGGCGCGGCCAGGTCCCGTCTGCTGTGGCATCACATCGCTCCCAACGTGGCCGGCCCGATCGCCGTGCAGGCGACCCTCGTGTTCGCGTCGGCGATCACGATCGAGGCCGGCCTGAGCTTCCTCGGACTCGGCGTGCAGCCGCCGGCGGCGAGCTGGGGAAGCATGCTGGCCAGCGCCCAGCGGACGATCCGTCACGCGCCGTTCCAGGCGATCCCGCCCGGTGTGGCCGTGGTCGCCACCGTGCTGTCGATCAACATCCTCGGCGATGCGGTGGTGCGGCGGCGTCGAGGGGACGCCTATGACCATCCGACCGGCTACCTCGAGCCGACCACGATCGGGCCGGCCGGCCCAGCGTCGGGCGACGACGCTGGTGCCGGCGGGCGCCGCCTGCTGCGGGCCGCCGGCATCGACGTGCACTACGGAGCCAACCACGCGGTGCGCGGCGCCGACCTCGACATCGCGCCGGGCGAGGTCGTCGCCCTCGTCGGCGAATCGGGCAGCGGGAAGACCTCGCTCGCGATGGCCCTCGCCGGGCTGTTGACGCCGCCGGCCGTGGCGACGGCGAGCGAGATCCGGCTCTCGACCCCCGACGGGCACCACGACCTCGTCGGCGCGGGAAGCGACGGCCAGCGAGCCTGGCGGACCCACGTCGGTGTCGTGTTCCAGGAGCCGTCGGCCAGTCTCAACCCGCTCCAGACCGTCGGCCGCCAGTTGGGCGACGTGATCCGGGCGCAGCGTCGGGCGAACTCGTCTTCGGCCGAGCCGACGGGCAGTCTCGGCCCGGCGGGCAGTGTGGACGAGCAGGTTGTCGTGTTGCTCGGCGACGTCGGGCTGCCTCGCCCGGCCGAGGTCGCGAAGCTCCGACCGGGCCAGATCTCGGGCGGGATGGCCCAGCGGGTGATGATCGCCCTCGCCCTGGCCAAGGACCCGGACCTGTTGGTCGCCGACGAGCCGACCACCGCCCTCGACGTCACCGTGCAAGCCGAGATCATCCGGCTCCTGCGTCGCCTCTGCGAGGAGCGGCACTTCGGGGTGCTGCTCGTCACCCACGATCTCGGCGTGGCCGGTGAGCTCGCCGACCACTGCCTCGTGATGTTCCGCGGCCAGGTGATCGAGTCCGGGCCGATCGCGTCGGTGTCGCTCGCCCCGACCCATCCCTACACCTCGGCCCTCGTGTCGGCGGTGCCGCAGAACGAGCCGGGACGCCCGATCCTCGAACCCCCGTCGACCGAAGGGCGCGTCGAGACCGCGGTCGACGTCGAGATCGAAACGGGTGTGGAGGACGGCGAAGGCTGCGCGTATCGGTCGCGCTGCCCGTTCGCCGTCGAGAGATGCGCCACTGAGACACCCGTCGCGACGGCGGTCATCGGTCGCTCCGAGGGCGAGCGAACCGTGGCCTGCCATCGCGCCGAGGAGCTCGAACTCCCCGGTGCCCGGGTCGTCGCCGGCGTCCTGGCCGCCCCCGTCGCGAAGGAACGCTTGTGACCATCCTGGCGTCGACCACCGACCTCACTGTGACCTTCCCCCGGCGCCGCTCGCTGGGTGACTGGCGACCCGACCCCTTCGTCGCCGTCGACCGAGCGTCGGTCGAGATCCGTGCCGGGGAGATCACCGCCCTCGTCGGCGAGTCGGGGTCGGGAAAGTCGACGCTGGCCCGAGCCCTGCTGCGCCTCGTCGACTTCACCGGCACCGCGACCGTCGACGGCATCGACGTCGGCTCGCTTCCCCGGCAGGCACCGCTCGACTACCGCCGGCGCGTCCAGGCCGTGTTCCAGGAACCGATCCAGGCGCTCAACCCGCGCCACGAGGTGCGCGACCTGATCGGTGAGCCCTTGCGGATCCACACCGACCTGTCGGGCGCCGCCCGCGAACGGCGAGTGGTCGAGCTGCTCGAGTCGGTCGGCCTGTCCGCCGATCACCTCGCACGAACCAGCCGAGAACTCTCGGGTGGTCAACGCCAACGAGTCGCGATCGCTCGCGCCGTTGCCGTCGAGCCGTCGCTCCTCATCCTCGACGAGGCGTTGAGCGCGCTCGACGTGACGACGGCGGCGTCGGTCGCCCGGCTCCTGCGCGGCATGCTGCGGCCCGAGACGGCGATGCTGTTCATCGGCCACGACCTCGCAGTCGTCCGGCAGCTCTGCGACCGCGTCTGTGTGATGCGAGCCGGGCAGGTCGTCGAGTCGGGGCTCGCGGACGAGGTCTGTGGCGCGCCACAACACGAATACACCAAGCTGCTCATCGGCTCGATCCCGCGTCTGGTGCGGGACGGCGCCGCGCAACGGAGGACGGCATGACCCTGCCCCTGGAAGGCGTTCGCATCATCGAAGCCTCGACGATCCTGGCCGCGCCGCTCGCGGCGTCGCTGCTCAGCGAGTTCGGGGCGGAGGTGATCAAGGTCGAGGAGCCCGGGCGTGGCGACTCGGTCCGCAACTTCCCGCCCGTCGTCGACGGGGTCTCCGCCGGGTTCCAGGTCACCAACCGCAACAAGAAGAGCGTCACGCTCGACCTGCGTCAGGCCGAGGGCGCCGCACTCCTCGTCGATCTCTGCCGCGACGCCGACGCCCTGGTCCTCAACTATCGACCCTCCACGCTGGAGCGCTGGGGGATCACGTGGGACCGGTTGCGTGAAGCCAACCCGCGCCTGGTCGTGTTCCACCTCACGGCCTTCGGTCTCGGCGGTCCCTATTCGGACCACCCGGGGTTCGGTCGGGTGGCCGAGGCGTTCGCCGGCCTCACCCACATCACCGGCGAGGCCGACGGGCCGCCCTACTTCCCCGGCTACCCGGTGGCGGACGGCTTCGGGGGTACCTATGGCGCGTTCCTGTTGATGGTCGGGCTGCTGCACCAGCGGGAGACGGGCGAGGGGCAGCTGATCGATCTGGCCCTCTACGAACCGATCCTCCGCATGATGGAGGATTTCGTCGTCCGCTACGGGGCGACCGGCGAGGTCAAGGGGCGCATCGGCAACGACCAACCCCACTCGTGCCCGAACGGGATCTTCCCCACCGCGGATGGTGAGTACGTCGTGTTGCCGGCGTCGACGCCCAACATGTGGAGCCGACTCGTCGAACTGCTCGACGACCCCGACGGCGAGCTCGCCGCGCTCGACTCGGCCGCCAAACGGATCGCCGAGCGGCCGACGGTCAACGCTGCGGTCACCCGGTTCACCTCACAGCACGAGCGCGACGCGCTGCTCACGCTCTTGCGGGAGCGAGGCATCGCGTGTGGCACCGTCAACTCGGTCGCCGACATCGCGGCCGATCCCCATGTCGCCGAACGGGGCAACCTGGTGACCATCGATGATCCCCAGCTCGGCGAACTCCTCGTCCAGGCCCCGATCGGGAAGTTCTCCTCGATCGAGACCACCGTCTCGGCCGGTCCG
>JAWSVN010000152.1:14712-15029 GCA_033851875.1 Acidimicrobiales bacterium | reverse complement strand
TCGAGCAGCTCGACGGTCACACCCGAGAGGCCGGGCTCGCCCGCATCCTGGACGCCGTCACCGTCGACGTCGGAGTAGACGGTGTCGCCGATGGTGCCGAGCGGCTGGTAGCCGAAGTCGGCGTTGGTGATGTCGGCCCCGCCGGCGAGGGCGATCGTGGTCTCGTCGTCGAGGGTCGCGTCACGGTCACCGGTCTGGGTGGTGGTGTCGCCGGGCAGCGTCGAGGTGTCGACCCGGACCGTGTAGGAGTCGGCCGCGAGATCGGCGAACCCGTAGTCGCCTGTTCCGTCGGTGACATCGGTGCCGATGACCGTGCC
>JAWSVN010000152.1:14092-14660 GCA_033851875.1 Acidimicrobiales bacterium | reverse complement strand
GGCTGGTAGCCGAAGTCGGCGGTGGCCACGTTGTCGCCGTGGTCGAGCGTCACCGACGTCGTGTCGTCGAGCGTCGCGTCGGGGTCACCGGTCTGCGTCGTCGTGTCGGCCGGCAGGGTCGAGACGTCGACCCGCACCGAGTAGGAGGCGGCGGGGAGGTCGGTGAACGAGTAGTTGCCGGACAGGTCGGTGGTCGCCGTCGCGATGACCGTGCCGGTGCCGTCGAGCAGCTCAACCGTCACACCGGCGAGACCGGGTTCACCGGCATCCTGGACACCGTCGCCGTCGACGTCGGACCACACGCGGTCACCGATCGAGCCGAGTGGCGCCGGCTCGTAGCCGAAGTCGGCGTCGGACACGTCCTGGCCGGCGCTCAGCGTGAGCGAGGTCTCATCGTCGAGGGTGGCGTCGCGATCGTCGGTCTGGGTCACGCCGCTGGGCAGCGTGGTCGTGTCGACCCGCACGGTGTAGTCACCGGCGGCGAGGTCGGCGAAGCCGTAGTCACCGGTCGCGTCGGTCACGTCGGTGGCGATCACGGTGCCGACCGCGTCGAGCAGCTCGACCGTCA
>JAWSVN010000152.1:13081-14024 GCA_033851875.1 Acidimicrobiales bacterium | reverse complement strand
CATCGGTGCCGATGACCGTGCCCGTGCCATTCAGCAGCTCGACGGTCACACCCGAGAGGCCGGGCTCGCCGGCGTCCTGGACACCGTCGCCATCGTCGTCGGACCACACCCGATCACCGATCGAGCCGAGCGGCTGGTAGCCGAAGTCGGCGTCGGTCACGTCCTCGCCGCCGGCCAGCGTGATGTCGGTCTCCCCATCAGCGGTCGCGTCGCGATCCGCCGTCGCGGTCGTGGTGTCGGCGGGCAGCGTCGACGCGTTGACCCGCACGGTGTAGTCACCGGCCGGGAGATCGGCGAAGCCGTAGACACCGCTGCCGTCGGTCACGTCGGTGTCGATCACCGTCCCGGTGCCGTCGAGCAACTCGACCGTCACCCCGGCCAGACCCGGTTCACCGGCGTCCTGCGTGCCGTCGCCATCGACGTCGGAGTAGACCGTGNNGTAGGTCCCCGCGCCGAGACCGGTGAACAGGTAGGCACCCGAAGCGTCGGTCACGTCGGTGCCGATGACCGTGCCGGTGCCGTCGAGCAACTCGACCGTGACGCCGGCGATGCCGGACTCACCGGCGTCCTCGACACCGTCGCCGTCGTCGTCGGCCCACACCCTGTCGCCGATGGCGCCCACCGGTTGGTAGCCGAAGTCGGCGTCGGACACGTCCTCACCGGCGGCGAGCGCGATGGCCGTCTCGTCGTCGAGGGAGCCGTCGCGGTCGGCCGTCGCCGTCGTGGCGTTGACCGGGAGCGTGGAGGTGTCGACCCGCACCGAATAGGAGCCGGTGACGAGGTCGGCGAAGCCGTAGACACCGCCGGCGTCGGTGACATCGGTGTCGATCACCGTGCCGGTGCCGTTCAACAGCTCGACGGTCACGCCGGCGATGCCGAACTCACCGGCGTCCTCGACGCCGTCGCCGTCGTCGTCGGCCCACACCGTGTCGCCGATCGTGCC
>JAWSVN010000152.1:0-13062 GCA_033851875.1 Acidimicrobiales bacterium | reverse complement strand
GTCGAGGTGTCGACCCGCACGGAGTAGTTGCCGGCGGCCAGCCCCTCGAAGGCGTAGAGGCCAGAGGCGTTGGTGACGTCGGCGGCGATCACGGTCCCGGTGCCGTCGAGCAACTCGACCGTCACACCGACCAGGCCGGGCTCACCAGCATCCTGGGTGCCGTCGCCGTCGTCGTCGGCGAAGATGGTGTCGCCGAGCGAACCGAGCGCGACGAACGTACGCACCGGCGCCTCGAGGGGTCCGTCGGTGGTGCTCGAGGCGGTGGCGATGTTGTCGAAGAACTGCAGACCGGCGGCGGTCGCGTTGACGGTGGCGACGATCTCGACCGTTGCGGTCTCGTAGGGGAGCAGGGTCACGCCGGAAGCGAAGGTCGGACCGGTGCCGGCGTCGGTGGTGATGACATCGCGGCTGACGAGGTCGATGCGGAGGTCGGAGAAGTAGACGGAGTCGCCGTTGTTCATCGACCCGTTCGACACGAACCGCAGCTGGAAGTCACCGCCGAGGTGGGCGGAGATGTCGGTGGTGTAGTTGAGGTAGCCGGGGTCGTCGGCAGGGCCGGCGAAGGTGCGGAGCTCGGTCCACGATCCGCCGCCATCGGACGACACCTCGAGGGCAACCGAGTCGTTGAACGACATGCTGCGGCGGGAGAACTCGAGCGAGAGGGTGCCCTCGTCGTAGTTGGTCGTGTCGATGCCGCGTGTCATCGAGTTGTTGGCGTTGCGGAGTCGGAAGTAGCCGCCGCCGTTGGCGCCGCCGCTGGTGAGGAACCGGATGCTGCCGTTGGTCGGGCCGGCACCCTGGTTGTCGACCTCGGCCCACGGCCCGGCCCACGACAGGCTGCCGTCGTCGTTGCTGAACGACGCCACGTCGGTCGCGTCCAGCACGAACCCACCCGACCCGGGCGACGGGACGGTGAGACTGGCCGACACGAAATCGACCTCGCTCGGCAGCACGTCGCCGATGGTGACGTTGGTCTGGGCCGAGGCACCGAGGTTGGTGACGTCGATGGTGTAGGTGATCGTCTCGCCGGGCGACACCGGATCCGTGGGGCCGCTCTTCGAGATGGCCAGGTCGTCGAGCTCGACGGGAATGCCGACGGTGTCGACGCCATCGCCCTCGAGGGCCGTGGTGATCACGGTGTTGGTCGTGCCGATCGCGGTGTCGGGCCAGGCACCGGTGATGCGAGCGTCGAACTCGTAGCGGACCGACGAACCGGGCGCCATCGTGGGGACGACGTGGCCGGTGCCGTCGAGCGGGAACGGGGTGCCGATGAGGTCGTCGGGGAGGGGCACACCGTTGAACTGCGTCGAGTTGTCGACGTAGTCGAACTCGGCGGCGAGGTCGTCGACCGTGGTGACGTTGGTGAGCGAGAGCGCCGAGGCGTCGAACACGTCGATCGTGAAGTGGACGGTGTCGCCGGGGTTGACCACGCCGTCGCCGGCGACGTCGCCCGTCAGTTCGGCCGACTTGTCGACGATCAGCACGGTGGAGGGGACCACGGCCGAACCGAGGTCGAGCGCCGGCGTGCCGGGGCTGGCGGTGGCAGGGTCCTGGCCCCACGAGGCGGTGATGCGGGTGCCGTCGGTGGTGAAGATCGCGGCGCCGGTCATGTCGTTGTCGCCGCCGTCGTAGAGGGCGACCGACTCGAACGCCGTGACCGGCTGGGTGGCGTCGACGGTCCCGTCGTTGTCGTAGTCGATGTTCAGGGTGGTGTCGGCGAGCGCCGCAACCCACACCGGGCTCATGTTCTGGGTCTGGGTGCCGGAGGGCGGCTGCCACGAGCCGGGACCCCAGCCGACGACCACGCCGGCGGTCAGCAACGATTCCGGCACCAGGGCGTAGCCCCAGTCGTTCTCCGACGAGCTGGCGGCCGAGCCCGAGTCGGCGAGCGCACCGGTGGCCGACAGGGCGAAGAATGGCGCGCCGACCGAGGAGAAGTTGCCGCCCGAGCCGTTGGGCATGAGGTAGCTGACGGCGGTCTTCGAGGGCACGACCACCTGATCGACGCCGCCCGAGCGGGTGACGTCGACGGTGATGTCGAACAGCGCCGGGTTGTAGAGGAAGATCACCGGCTCGTTGGTGGCTTCGGTGGTGCCGGTGGCTGCGACGTAGTTGTCGCTGAGCAGCTCCATCGGGAACAGCTCGAACCAACGACCTTCGAAGGTGGCGCCCACGTCACCGGTCAGGAGGGCGGCCTGCACGGGATGGCTGGTCCGCAGCGTGCCACCGGACTGGATGCCGCCGTCGATGAACGCCGTCTCGCCCTCGTCCAACGTGGTGTTGGTCTCGAACGTGCCGTCGCCGTCGATGTCGATCGTGAGCGAGGTGCCGTCGGAAGCGGCCATCACCGACAGAGCGGTGTATTCGAACGCCGAGTCGGAGGCGACATCTTCACCGATCGGGAACTCGAAGCTCGTGCCGAAGCGCGAGGTGTCGTAGGCGGCGATGGCGCCGGCGTGCAACGTGCCGTAGGTGTCTTCCCAGCCGGCGCGGGTGAGGGCGAACCCGCGATCGGAGGCGACCTTGTCTCGCGCGTCGAAGGCCACGGGCGGGTTGGCCGTCGTGTGGCGGGGGACGGTGAGGGTCGAGCCGTTGTCGAGCACGAGCACCGAGCCCGCACCGATCACGTCGGTGGCGTAGCCCGGCGGGATGCCATTCGACGCGTCGTTGTCCCCCCACACCTCGGTGGAGGGCTGCACCGGGTTGGCGATGTCGGCCTCGTAGCCGTCCTCCCAGTGGTCGTAGTAGATCAGGCCACCGTCGGCGGCGACCGTGATCGAGATGATCGTCTGGATGTCGGGCCCGATCGTGTACGGCGAGGTCGCCGCCATGGCCGCCAACGCCGACTGGATGTCGTCCTCGGGGATCGGCACGTAGACCGTCAACACCGGCGGCGGTCCCGCCGCCACGGGGGTGGTGCTGGCAAACAGAAGGGACGCGACCATCGAGATCGCAACCACAACTGCCCGGAGAATTCGCCCAATTCTGCTCACGGACCTCATGTCGGCCCGGGGGGTGTCGAGTCTGAGGGTTGGAGACTGTCAATTCTCTGACACGGGCGGAGCTGCGTCCCCCGACCCATGCGCGGTGAGCCGTTCGGCGCAGCTCACCCAGGCCGGACGGCCCACGTTCGCCAGCCGAAGAGGACCAGACCCACGCCGACGAGGATCAGGGATCCGACGACGAGGCCGGGGGTGGCGTCCGTTCCGGCCGCCAGCAGTCCCACCAGGGCGAAGGCGACGGCGTTGCAGAGGCTTCCGCCGAGCGAGCGGACGCTCGTGACCGTGGCTCGGGTGGTGGTCGGCAGCGCCTTCTGCAGGTTCGCGTCGCCGAGGATCCACACGAGCTCGAGTCCGACATAGCCGAGAGCCAACCCGGCGATTCCCCACGGGCTGGGGGTGACGAGGCCGGCGGCGGTGACCACCATGCCGCCGGCGAGCAGCACGCCGGCCGCCCGAGCCCCGAGCTCGGGTCGTCGAGCAGCGACCTCGCCGCCGACGAGGAGGCCACCGAAGATCAGGGCGACCATCGCGGCGGCCAGTACGTCGCTCCCGCCTCGGTCGCGGACGAGGAGAGGCCCGTACTCGTCGAGGATGAAGAACCCCTCGAGCACAGCTCCAACGGCCAGGAGCCGAGCGATGCCGGGACGGCTCCGAGCGACCTCGAGGCCGCGTCGAAGCGTGGCGACGAACGAGTCGGGGGCGTCGTCGTCCTCGGCGGCGGCCTCGGCCACGACGTGACGCACGTCGGGCAACAACAACACCGCCGCGATCGCCGGGAGGTGGAGGACAACTGTCGACCATCCGGCCACCCGGAGGTCGGCGTCGACGGCGGCCAGGGCGACCGCTGCGGCCGAACTCGACAGGATCCCGAGGTTGGCGAACTGGCTGCAGCGGGCGTTGACCGTGGCGTAGCGATCGGCGAGTCCGGTGGCCGCCAGCTCGTCGTGGACGAGGGCCTCCCAGGCCCCGCTCGCCAGCGCGGTGTGCAAAGCCCACAGCACCGCCCCGGCGAAGAGGCCGCGCACCGAGGGGTCGACGAGCCAGATCCCGAGGCCGATCGCCCGCAAGGCCTGGGCGACCGCGACGAGCGAGCGGCGGTCGACGCGATCGGCGAGCGCGCCGGTCGGGACCTCGAGCAGCGCCTGCATCACCGCCCAGAGGATGAAAACGCCGGTGAGGGTGGCTGCGTCGATGCCGTGGTCGGCGAACCACAGGGTGTAGAGGGCGTAGATCGGCCCGAACTCGTCGAGGAACGACAGCAGGTAGAGGCGCGAGCGAACGTCGCGACGGTCGGTGGCGCCCACACCCCCATCGTCGCACCCAGGTTCGCCTCATGCAGCGAATTGCGGCCAGCGCGGTGCCATCCGGGTGCGATCCCGGGGCCCGGCACGAGCTCAGGAGACGCTGTAGCGCACCCGCGTGATCTCGCCGATCCGGCTGCTGCTGAGGTAGATGTCGTAGTCGTCGGAGCGGAGGTAGACGCCGGACGACGACGGATCGCGTTCCCACGCCGGGTCGGCCAGCGCCACGGTGGCGTCGAGGGCCTCGGCCGCCGGGCCGTCGACGCGGACGACGTGACGAAGGTCGGTGCGTGCACCGCTTCCGTAGTCGTACATGTTGACCTCCGACGAGTCGATCTCTGCGCCCGGCAGCGCGGGGAACGAGTTGGCGACGCCGCCGACCAACGAGGTGGCCGTCACCGGTCGAGCGCCGGCGAGGTATCGGAACATCCGGACGGTCGTCTCCGGACCGTCCTGGATCACGCCGAGGGACAGCCCCTCGTAGCTCAGGTCGGCAGCGTCGAACGGCTCGTAGTCCACCGTGGTGGTGATCACGCCCTCGTCGTCCTCCTCGACGGTCACTTCGTCCTCCACGTAGCCGAGAGCCAGATGGGCCTGGCGCAAGGTGTCGAGTGCTGCGCTCGGCTCGGCGTCGGTCAGGTAGTAGTAGGAGACCACGTGCAGGATCTCGCCGTCATCGTGGTCGACTTCCTGTCGGACGGTCGCCGACTCGAGGCGGGCGTCGTCGAGCTGCGGCAACTCGCCGTAGCGGTCGTCGCCGATCGTGCGGATCAGCAGGCTGCCGATGTCCGGCCCCCCGAGGAAATCGCTCGCGGCGGTCACCGTCGCTTGCTGTTGCTTCTCGAGGTGCACGTCGTGAGGCGTCGAGGGGGAACCGGAGGCCGGTGCGGTGCTCTCGGGCGCCTCCGTCGCTGTGCTCGCGGGCGCTGCCTCGTCGGTGTCGTCCTCCGATTCGGTCGGTGCCGCGAGCGGGGCTCGCTCCCGTTCGGCCCCGTCCGAGCTCGCCACCTCGGGAACCGCGGCGACCCGCTCGCTGCCCGAGGTGAGTCCGTCGGCCAGAGCGAGCCACTGCGGGACGGCGAGGGCGCCGAGCACGAGGCCGCAGACCGCCATGATCGCCCGGCCGCCGACGGTCGATTGCCAGACCTCGGCCGGCGACTGTCGACTCATCTTGGCGTTGGCCTTCTGGTAGGTCGGGCCGGTCAGGGCGATCACGATCGCCACCGGCCACAGGACGAAGATCATCAGCACCACGAACCACGTCTTGCGGTACCAGGACACGTCGTCGTACGACCCGATCTCGGGCGCGGGCTCCATCGCGAGCGGCATGTCGATTCCCTCCGCCGACACAAGTCCCTCCAGGTCGGCGAGCCCAGTCCACCACATCGGCCGACGCGGCGCCCGACGCCTGCTCAACAGCGAGCCACCTGCGCCGATGGGACACCAAGGAGGGAACCTGACATGACGACCACACCTGCGCCGGCGGGCGCCGGGCCGGCGACCCCGCGATCGGAACGATCGGTGTTGTTGGGGCTCCCCGTGCTCGTCGCCGCACTCACCGTCACGGTCGCGCTCTGGGCCGACGCCAACGACGAGCCGATCGGCCGCTTCACCCGCGACCCCAACCAGTACTACCGAGGCGGCACCTGGACCGGATTGCTGTCGACGCTGGGCAACAGTCTCTGGGTCGTCGCCGCCACCGCCGCACTCCTCGGGGCGATGGTCGCCCACCTCCGCGGCGTCGACCGGAAGGGCTTCGTCGCCCTCGGCTGCCTGTCGGCACTGCTCCACGTCGACGACACCTATCTGTTCCACGACGTCGTGCTGCCCGAACTCGGTGTGCCCGAGAAGGCGGTGAGCCTGGCATGGGCCGCGTTCGCTGGGGTCGCCGTGCTCCTCGCCTTGCCGATGCTGCGCGAGCACCGACTGCTGCCCTCGATCGGGGTGGCCGCCGTCGGCTTCGCCGTCTCGGTGTTGGCCGACGCCCTCGACGTGCGCACCTGGGGCGAGAACTGGCTGTTCGGGATCGAGGACGGCGCCAAGCTGGTCGGCATCGCGGCGTGGACGAGCGCCCTCGTGGTGGCCACCCGACGAACCATTCGCGCCACCGGCTGAGCCCTGGACAGCAGAGCCCTGGACGCGAAACAGCCCCCGGCGAACCGGGGGCCGTGTCACTCGAATTGGCGGAAGGTGTGGGATTCGAACCCACGGTGGCCCGGAGGACCACAACGGCTTTCGAGGCCGCCCCATTCGTCCGCTCTGGCAACCTTCCGCAGGCGAGGCTAGCGGGAGAGTGAACGGACGGCGACTGCGATTCGTCGTCGCATCGCTCGGGCGGCGGGTCAGTCGCGTCGTTCGGCGAAGAACGTCTCGAGCAGCTCGGCGCACTCGTCGCGCCGCACCCCGACAGTCACCTCCGCCCGATGGTTCAGCCGGGGGTCGTCGCACACGTTGTAGAGGCTCAGACACGCCCCGGCCTTGAGGTCGGCGGCCCCGTAGACCAGGCGCGGGATCCGGCTGTTGAGCAGGGCGCCACCACACATCACACACGGTTCGAGGGTGACCACGAGGGTGCAGTCGTCGAGCCGCCACCGGCCGAGGGCAGCGGCCGCGTCGCGCAAGGCCAACACCTCGGCGTGGGCGGTCGGGTCGCCGGTGGCCTCCCGTTCGTTGTGGCGCCGGGCGATCACCTCGCCGTCGCGGACCACCACCGCTCCCACCGGCACATCGCCGGCCTCGGCCGCGGCCCGGGCCTCGGTGAGGGCGATCGCCATCAGCTCGTCGTCGGTCACGCAGCGCAGCCTACGGGTCGCAGCCTCGGGGTGTGGCACCTGTCTCGACGACCGAAAACCGTGGTTCGATCCCCCGTTCTGGGTTCATGATGGAACCGTGGCCACTCTCGCTGCCGACGTCCACCCCCTCGACCGGTCCGCTGCGGCCTCGCCGAAGGCGGTGATCATCGGCGGCGGCTTCGGTGGGCTCGCCGCGGCCAAGGACCTGGTCGGCTCCGGCGTCGACGTGACCCTGATCGATCGCCGCAACCACCACCTGTTCCAGCCTCTGCTCTACCAGGTGGCGACCGCCGGGCTCAGCCCCGCCGACATCGCGTATCCGATCCGGGGCATCGTCGGCGACGAGGACGACGTCGAGGTGGTGCTCGGCGACGTCGTCGAGATCGACGTGGGCGGGCGTGCCGTGGTCTGCGACGACGGGCGGCGGTACGACTACGACCGTCTCGTCGTCGCCGCCGGGGCGGTCAGCCACTACTTCGGCCACCCCGAGTGGGAGCAGCACGCGCCCGGGCTCAAGTCGCTCGAGGACGCCACCGAGCTGCGAGCCAGGATCCTCGGCGCCTTCGAGGAGGCCGAGCTGACCAGTGATCGCGAGCGGCGCCGGGCGCTGATGACCTTCGTGGTGATCGGTGGCGGGCCGACCGGGGTGGAGATGGCCGGAGCGATCGCCGAGATCGCCACGACGACCCTGGCCGACGACTTCCACCACATCGACCCCGCCGAGACCCGGGTCGTGCTGCTCGAGGGCGCCGATCGCCTGCTCACCCCGTTCCACCCGAAGCTGTCGGCCAAGGCGAAACGATCGTTGCGCCACCTCGGGGTGGAGGTGTGGACCGGCGCGTTCGCCGAGGAGATCGACGCCGGCGGGGTGACCGTGACGCTCGACGGCGGGGCCGAGGAACGGCTCGACGCCCACACCGTGGTGTGGGGTGCCGGCGTGGGCGGCGCTCCGGTGGGGGCGACGCTGGCCGATGCGGCCGGGGTCGAGCTGTCGCGCGGTGGCCGGGTGCCGGTCGGCTCCGACCTGTCGATCGCCGGCCACCCCGAGATCTTCGTCGTCGGCGACCTGGCCGACGCCACCTCGACCGACGGGTCGCCGGTGCCGGGCCTGGCACCGGCCGCCCAACAGGGCGGCCGTCACGCCGCCCGCTGCATCGCCGCCGACCTCGAGGGCGTGGCCCGACCGGCGTTCCGCTACCTCGACAAAGGGTCGCTGGCCACGATCGGCCGCTCGAAGGCGGTGGCCGAGTTCGGCAAGCTCCGGTTCAGCGGACTCGTGGCGTGGGTGCTGTGGTGGGCGGTCCACATCGCCCTGTTGATCGGGTTCCGCAGCCGGGTGCTGGTGATGTTCAGTTGGGGGTGGAGCTGGCTCACCTACAACCGTGGGGCCCGTCTCATCACCCGTGCGTGGCGGCCCGTCGGGCGGGAGGCCGAGCGCGAATCGAGCCCGGGATAGCCCGGGCCCGATCCTTCGGAACTGGCGGAGGAGGTGGGATTCGAACCCACGGAAGGTCTCCCTTCACACGCTTTCCAAGCGTGCCGATTCGGCCGCTCTCGCACTCCTCCACGAAGCGAGGGTTGACTCGCTTGCGGAGCAGCTACCATATCGGGCAGTTCGCCTGCTCTGGCAGGTGGCGGTCGGACCCTGTGCGACTGAAGCCCGTGAACCGAGTCAGGGCCGGAAGGCAGCAGCTCTCAGCGGAACCTTCGGTGCGCCGCAGATCGTCCGGCCGTCACCTTCGAGGGCAGGCGTTCGCCGTTTCGCCATCGCCTCAGGCCGTCGTCTCAGGCAATCGCCGGCGGGCCTTCGCCAGGAGCCGTCGTTCTCAGGCCCGCTCGTAGGTCTCGACCGAGACAGGGCCCGCGATCACCCGGTCGACCAGCGTGAACGTGTCCGGCGCGTAGTCGCCGTCGAACAGCGGGCGACCATCACCGAGTAGGACCGGTGCGCGCTTGAGGACCAGCCGGTCAATGCGTGAGGCGAGCGCTCCGGCAAGAACGCCGCCTCCGCAGAGCCACACCTCCTCACTGCCGTCGCCGAGGACTTCCTCCAGGTCCTCGGGGGTGAGGCGGCCGACCACCTCGATGTCGGGGTCGACGTCGCGTTCGAGGCTCGTCGACGCGACGATCTGGCGGAGCTGGGGGTAGGGACTGGTCAACCCGTCGCGACGACCGAGCTCGAAGGTCTCCCGCCCCATGATCACGGTGTCGAAGCGGCGGTTCGGGAGTTGGTCGATCCCCATTGCCACGCGGGCTGGCGCCGGGAGCGTCTCGGGGTAGTGCTCGACGAGATGGCTCGCGAGCTCGGCCGGGAAACCGAAGGCGTCGATCTGATGGTCGGGGCCGGCGATTCGGCCGTCGAGGGAGACGGCGACGAAGTAGGTGATGGTGCACATGGGGACCTCCAGTCCTCAATCACTACATGTGTAGTGATTGAGGACTCTATGGCCAGACCGAACCTGCGTCCACTACATTTGTCGTACTTCCCATCCGAACCGTCCGGAGAACACATGGCCCGCAACGAAGCACGCAGGAAGGAACTGCTCGACGCAGGCCTGCGGGTCCTGGCCGCCTCGGGAGCTCGCGGACTGACCCACCGAGCCGTCGATCGCGAAGCGGGTGTCCCGATCGGCACCTCCTCCAACTACTTCCGCAGCCGCTCCGATCTGGTCGGGGCGCTCGCCGGCCGCGTCTTCGAACGCATCGGCCCCGAACCCGAACGACTGGACGAGCTCGCCGAGGAACCCGCCGACCTGCGGACCAGCCAGCACTACCTCCGATACATCCTCGAGCGCCTCACCCGGCACGACGAGCTGACCGTCGCGCTGTTCGAGCTACGACTCGAGGCCCGCCGCAACCCAGCAGTCGCCGATGTCGTTCGTGACACGCTGCAACTCGGCTACGCGGAGGACGTCCGTTTCAACGCGGAGCGTGGCCTGCCCGGAGGGCCGTTCGAGATCGCCCTTCTCCACTACGCGCTCGACGGCCTCGTGCTCGACCTTCTCACGACACCGGTGGCGCCGGACGTCGATCCCTACGGCGCCCTCGACGAGCTGGTTCGGCGCCTGGTCCCCGATCGGTAGGCTCGGACGGGTGGGGTATCAGTCTCTCTACCGGCGGTACCGGTCTCGCAACTTCGCGGAGATCAAGGGCCAACAGCACGTCACGACGGCCCTGCGGGCTGCGGTTGCCGAAGGGCGGCACTCTCACGCCTACCTGTTCAGCGGACCACGGGGCACCGGCAAGACCTCGACCGCGCGCGTCCTGGCCAAGGCCCTCAACTGCGAGCACCTCGTCGACGGCGAGCCGTGTTGCGAGTGCGAGAGCTGCCTGACGATCGAACAGGGCAAGTCGTTCGACCTCCACGAGCTCGACGCCGCGTCGAACAACAAGGTCGACGACATCCGTGACCTGATCGCCAAGGTGGCCCTCGGGTCGCCCGGGCGCACCAAGGTCTACATCCTCGACGAGGTCCACATGCTCACCGCAGGCGCGGAGAACGCCCTGCTCAAGACCCTCGAGGAACCGCCAGACCACGTCGTGTTCGTGCTCGCCACCACCGAGCCCCACAAGGTGGTCGAGACGATCCGCAGCCGCACCCAGCACTTCGAGTTCAAGCTGCTGCCAGGCGCCGAGCTCGAGGACCACGTGCGCGGCGTGATCGCCGACGCCGGGCTCGACGTCGACGACGCCGGCATCGAGTTCGCCCTCCGCCAGGGCGGCGGCTCGGCACGAGACACCCTCTCGGCCCTCGAGCTGGTGGCCAGCGCCGGCGGCGTGCCCGAGGGTTCCGACATCGGACGCGAACTCGCCCTCGCCATCGGCGCCGGCGACGCTGCGGCGGTGATCTCGTCGGTGCAGGCGGCACTCGGTCGGGGGCGTGAGCCCCGCACGATCGGCGAGTTGACGCTCGACACCCTCCGTCAGGCGTTCCTGGCGTCGATGGGGGCGTCGCTCGACCATCTGAGCGAAGCGGCGCAGACCGGTGCGAAGGAGGTGGCCGAAGCCCTCGGCGCGGCCACGATCACGCGGTCGCTGGAGACGATCGGCACCGCGCTGGTGGAGATGCGCCAGGCCCCCGACCCTCGCGTGCCCCTCGAGGTGGCGATGCTGCGCCTCGCTCGCCGCGACGGCAACGACACCGCCGCCCTGCTCCAGCGGATCGAGGCCCTCGAAGAGCAGGTGAAGGCGCTCCAGGAGGGTGCGGTCCCGCCGATCGCGGCTCGCCCGCAGCCCCCGGTCGAGGAGGTCACCGCCGACTCGCCTCCCCCGCGTGCCGCCGGCAACGGTCCGGCGACCGCGGCTCGCAACGTGCTGGGCGACAAGGGCCCCGCGCCCGCCGCGCCGCGAGGCCGTCCCGCTCCGCCTGCCGGCGCCCGGCCCCCACAGCGGGCGGCAGAGCCGTCGGCACCCCAGGCCGCCACTCCCCCGCCGGCCCAGTCTGCGCCTCCCCAGGCGGCACAGCCTCAGTCCGCGCCGCCCCAGGGTCAGCCGGCCCCGCAGCCCGCGGCGTCCCAGCCCGAGCATGCGGCCGCCGCACCCGCCGGTGGCGGGTCGATCAGTCTCGACCGACTGACCGGCGGGTTCGACTCGCTCCTCGAGCAGCTCCCCCAGCGGGTGCGAGCCCGGTTCGCTCCCGGTCGATTCGTCGCCATCGAGGGCGGGCGGGCCAGCTTCGCGCTGCCCAACGCAATCGCGATCCCCCGTTGCGAAGAGGTGAAGGGCGAACTCGAGGCTCGGATCGCCGAACACTTCGGCGCCAACGTCACGATCGACCTGATCGTCGACGGGTCGACGCCACCGAGGGGCCCCCGGCAGGCACCGAGCCCGGCTCCCACGCCGGCTGCTCCCCCGCCCCCGCCCGACGAGGAGCACGCCGACGTCGACGTGTCCCAACTCGAGAACGCCGACGTGGCAGCATCGAGCATCGACCGGCTCACCCAGGCGTTCCCGGGCGCCCAGGTGATCGAAGCCTCCGACTGAGCATTCGACCTTCGGGTTCGGCGAGACTCCTCGCCGAGCTCGTCCCCCTCCACCACCTCGACTCGAGAGGAGTCCCCGTGACCGATCAGAACCCCGCCGGCGGATTCGACCTTGGCGGCCTGTTGGCCCAAGCCCAGGCGATGCAGGAGCAGATGGCGCAGGCGCAGGAGGAGAGCGCCAACACCGTGGTCACCGGCACGTCCGGGGGCGAGAAGGTGAAGATCCAGATGACCGGTGCGGGCTCGTTCGAGTCGGTGTCGATCGACGCGTCGGTGGTCGACGCCGATGACGTCGAGATGCTCGAGGACCTCGTGCTCGCCGCCCTGCGCGACGCCGCGGCCCAGGTGATGGAGCTGCAGCAGAACGCCATGGACGACGTCGGCATGCCCGACCTCGGTGCGCTCGGCGGGCTGCTCGGAGGCTCGTGAGCGCCTACGCCAAGCCGGTCGAGGTCCTGATCGACGAGCTCGGTCGGCTCCCCGGCATCGGGCCGAAGTCGGCCCAGCGCATCGCCTTCCACCTGTTGAAGGTCGACCCGGTCGACGCCCGACGGCTGTCGGAGGCGATCCTCGACGTGAAGGAGAAGATCTCGTTCTGCGATCGCTGCTTCAACGTCGCCGAGGGCGAGGAGTGCGAGATCTGCCACGACCCCCAGCGCGATCCCCACGTGGTGTGCGTGGTGGAGGAGCCCAAGGACATCGCCGCGATCGAGAAGACCGGCGCGTTCAAGGGGCGCTATCACGTGCTGCTCGGGGCCATCAATCCGCTCGAGGGCATCGGGCCCGAGCAGATCAAGATCAAGGAACTGGCGTTGCGGGTGGCCGGCGAGGACATCACCGAGGTGATCCTGTGCACCAACCCCAACCTCGAGGGTGAGACGACGGCGGCGTTCATCGCCAGCAAGGTGTTGGCGCCGTTCGAGGTGAAGGTCAGCCGCCTGGCGTCGGGCCTCCCCGTCGGCGGCGACCTCGAGTACGCCGACGA
>JAWSVN010000013.1:0-21832 GCA_033851875.1 Acidimicrobiales bacterium | reverse complement strand
GCCATCGCGTCGGCGGTCGTGCCGAACGGCCACGACAACAACAGATCGCCGCGGTCGTCGATCAGATAGAGCAGCCCGGTGTGGAAGACCTCGACCTCGCCCTCGTCGTTCTCGAACGTGCCGTAGTCGGCACCGAACGCCGTCGCCGCCGCCCGCAGCGCGGTGTCGTCATCGGTTCGCACCGCCACCGAGCCGGGGACGAACGATTGCACGTAGGCGGTTACGACCTCGTCGGTGTCGACGGCCGGGTCGATCGTCACCATCGCCACGTCGACCCCGGAGGTGTCGACCTCCATCCGGTTCAGCGCCGCCGACAGGTCGGCGAGGGTGGTCGGGCACACGTCGGGGCACGACGTGTAGCCGAAGTAGACGACGAGGAGGCCGCCGTCGTCGGCGACGAAGGAGAAGTCGCCGGCATGGTCCGGGTCGACGGCCGGCAACGACACCTCGGCCACGCTCGGCGTGGGCGTGCGGACGAAGCCGGCGAACGGTTCGGGCTCCGACGAACAGGCGGTGCTGAGGAGGGCGACGGCAGCGAACGCAGCGGCGATCCGGCGCCTCACTGGGACTCCTCGATGTAGGCGATCACCTTCGACACCTCGTCGTCGGTCAGGGAGTTGGGCGGCATCGAGATCGTGAAGCCCTCCACCTGGCGGGCGCCGGGGTCGACGATCGATTCACGCACGTAGGCAGCATCGGCCACCAGCGTCGAACCATCGGTGAAGGTGCGCTCGCTACCGAGCAACCCCTCCCACGTCGGGCCGATCGGTGCGCTGCCCTGGTGGCACGACGCGCAGCCTCGTTCCGAGACGATCTCGAACCCCTCGGCCGCGGCGGGCGACAGGTCGGTCGGGGCAGCCGACGAGCCACCACAGGCCACGGCGGGGGGGAAGGCGAGGACGCCGACAGCGAGCGCACGAGCGCGGCGAACGGGGGTCATGTGGCTGATGGTCGCCCGAACCCGTCGCCGAGTTCCCGGCTGTTCGAGCCCACCTTCGGCGCGCTNNCTAGCCAAGGCCGCCTTCGGCGACCATGCGCTCGAGGGTCAGGTCGGGATGGTCCACGGCCACCCGATCCATCCAGTACCGGCTCTCGAACAGGGCCAGGTGAGTGCCGTCGGCCCGCACCAACACGTCGACCCCCTGCATCGCCCGCAGCGCCGGCATCGACTCGGCGTCGGTCCGGCGAGCGATCGTGTAAGGCGTCGTTGTCAGCTCGACCGGGGCGCCGAACTCGTTCTCCAACCGCTGGGTCGCCACCTCGAACTGGAGCTGGCCGACCGCGGCCAGGATCGGGGCCTGGTCGCCGATGTCGGGGTCGCGCAACACCTGCACCGCCCCCTCCTCGTCGAGCTGGGCCACCCCCTTGCGGAACTGCTTGAACTTCGACGTGTCCTTCACCCGGGCCCGCATGAAGTGCTCGGGGGCGAACGCCGGCAGGGCCGGGAACTCACACGACTTCTCGGCCCACACTGCGTCGCCGACCCTCACGTCGTTGGCGTTGACCAGGCCGAGAATGTCGCCCGGGAAGGCGACGTCGACGGTCTCGCGGTCCTGGCCGAACAGGGTCTGGGCGTACTTGGTCGAGAACTGGCGACCCGTCGAGCCGGCTGTCGCCATCATCCCGCGCTCGAAGGTGCCCGACGCCACCCGCACGAACGCGATGCGGTCGCGATGCGCCTTGTCCATGCCGGCCTGGACCTTGAAGACCAGACCCGAGAACGGGGCGTCGAGGTCGCGGTGCGAGCCGTCGGCCAGCACCCGCGGCGCGGGCGGCGGCACGAGGTCGACGACGCCGTCGAGCAGGAAGCGGATCCCGAAGTTGGTGAGCGCCGAGCCGAAGAACACCGGCGTCGACGCTCCGGCCAGGAACGACTCGGAGTCGACCGTGCGGCCGACCTCGCGCAACAGCTCGGCCTCCTCCTGCGCCTGGGTCCAGTACTCGCCCTCCTCGGCCTCGGCCTGGTCGGCCGGCACGATCACCTCGGGAGCGATCGTCGAACCGCGCGCCGTGCGTTCGAATCGGGTGTACTCGCCGGTGCCCTGGTGGATAACGCCACGGAAGTCGCCGGCGATGCCGACCGGCCACGTCACCGGCGTCGGCTCGACCACGAGGGTCTCCTCGATCTCGTCGAGCAGTTCGAGCGGCGCCTTGCCGGGCCGGTCCCACTTGTTGATCAGGGTGAGGAACGGGATCTCCCGTTCACGGCAGACCTCGAACAGCTTGAGGGTCTGGGGCTCGATGCCCTTGCCGGCGTCGAGCACCATCACCGCCGCGTCGGCGGCCACCAGCACCCGGTAGGTGTCCTCGGAGAAGTCGCGGTGACCAGGGGTGTCGAGCAGGTTGACGACCTTGTCCCGATAGTCGAACTGGAGCGCAGCCGACGTGATCGAGATGCCGCGCTGCTGCTCCAT
Organism: Acidimicrobiales bacterium; assembly: GCA_033851875.1. Taxonomy (GTDB): domain Bacteria; phylum Actinomycetota; class Acidimicrobiia; order Acidimicrobiales; family SZUA-35; genus JAWSVN01. The sequence continues at coordinate 19,418 of JAWSVN010000013.1, read as the reverse complement.
CTCCATCCAGTCCGACGTCACCGAACGGCGACCCTCGCGGGCCTTGACCGTGCCGGCCTCCTTGCCGAGCGCGCCGCCGTAGAGCAGGAACTTCTCGGTCAGGGTCGTCTTGCCGGCGTCGGGATGGGAAATGATGGCGAAGGTTCGCCGCCTGGACGCTTCGGCTACGGGATCGGTCACGACGTTCCACGCTATCGGCCCCGCCCAACCGGCCAGCCGCCGTCTGGAGAGCGGGTCTGAACGTCGTTAGGCTCGGCAAAATGCCGCAGTCGACCGGAGACCCCTCCACCTTTCCGGGAGCCCGCCGTCCCGACCGCTCCTGGCGCGTCGATTCCGACGGCCTCTCCATCGCCGCCTACCAGTGGGGCGACGACGCCGACCCGGTCCTCCTCCTCGCCCACGGCGGCTTCGACTTCGCCGGCACGATGGACCAGCTCGCCCCCCGCCTCGCCGCCGGCGGCTACCGGGTGGTGTCGTGGGACCAGCGAGGGCACGGCGACTCCGAACACGCCGCCCTCTACTCCTGGGACGCCGATGTGCGCGACGCCATCGCCGTGCTCGACTCGGTCACCACCGGCGCGGTGCCCGTCGTCGGCCACTCCAAGGGCGGCGGCCTGATGATGTCGCTGGCCGACGTGCGCCCCGACCGGGTGAGCGCCATGGCCAACCTCGACGGCCTGCCGTCGGGCCGGATGATGGCCGACATGAGCGACCGGGAACGGACCCGGCTGATGGGCGAGCAGATCCGCGACCGGCTGGCCCACCGGCGCAAGGCCCACACCAACGTGCGTCGCCCCGGCACGCTCGAGGACCTCGCCAAACGTCGTTCCCGGATGAACCCTCGGCTCGAACACGACTGGCTCTGTTACCTCGTCACCGTCGGCGCCCGCCAGGACGACGACGGTTGGCGTTGGAAGCTCGACCCGTCGATGCGGTTCGGCGGCTTCGGCCCGCACCGACCCGAGTGGGCCCTCTACCGCCTCCCCGGCATCGCCGTACCGTTCCTCGGCGTGCTCGGCACCGAGAAGGAGGAGATGGGCTGGGGCACCGACCCCGAGGACATCGAGCCGTGGCTGCCCCGCAACTCCCGCTTCGAGGTGATGCACGGCGTCGGCCACTTCGTCCACATCGAACAGCCCGACCTGGTGGCCGCGATGATCCTGGAGACGTTCGCATGACCTCGACCGCCGGCACCACCGACGAGCAGCAGTCCGCCGTCCATCGCATCACCCTCCCCCACAACAGGATCGAGCTCACCCTCCACCGGTTCGCCGAGGGCGAGCCGGCGCTGCGGCCGCTACTCCTCATCCACGGCCTGGGCGAGGCCGCCATCGGGCCTCAGGGGCCGTGGCAGGACTGGCGCGGCCCGATCTGGGCCCTCGACCTCACCGGCCACGGCGCCTCCACCGTTCCCAAGGGCGGCGGCTACACCTGCGAGATCCTGATGAGCGACGTCGACATCGCCCTCGAGTTCCTCGCCGCCGAATACCCCGACGCCCCGCCCGCCACCCTGCACGGTCGCGGCCTCGGCGCCTACCTGGCGTTGATGGCCGCCGGCTCGCGGCCGAGTGCCGTCGGCGGGGTGGTCCTGGCCGACGGTCCGGGCATCGCCGGTGGCGGCCCGTCGTTCGTGTCGCAGACCGCGGTGCGGCCGGTCGTCACCGGGCAACCGACCCCCGACCCGTTCGCCCTGCTCGAGCTGAGCTGCGACGTGCGGCCGCCCGACTACGCCCAGAGCTTCGTCCACCTGCTCCTCGGCGCGTCGCCGATGGAGATGCCGCTCGTGGTCACCGCCCGGGTCCGGCCGCCGTGGCTCGAAGCGGTGGCCCGTGAACCCGGCGTGGTCGCCGAGACCGACNNCGCTACTCAGCCTGAGCTGGCCCGCGACGCGCGTCACCGCGTTCGTCTCGAGAGGTGGGTCCAGCCGAAGCCAGCCCAGTCAGGTCAGACCTGGGGGCCGTTCTCGTCGGCGTGGTGGAGGTCGATGATGCCGAGCCGCACGGCGCCGAGGACGGCGTGGGTGAGGCTCTGGGCGTCGAGCTTCCGGTAGATCGCGTTGAGGTGGTTGTGCACCGTCTTGGTGGTGATGCCGAGGTAGCGGCCCGCCTGCTTGGTGCTCATGCCATCGGCGATCGCCTGCAGGATCTCGACCTGACGCTCCGAGAGGAGGTCCTCGTTGGCCTTCGCCTCATTGGCGGTGGTCAGCATGGCCCCGGCGAGGGCGGGCGACAGCACGGTGTCGCCCTCGCTCACCCGGATCACGGTCTTGCGGACCTCGGCGAACGAGGTGCCCTTCGACAGGTAGGCGCTGGCGCCGGCGGCGATCGCGTCGCGGGTCTTGTCGATGTCGTCGTGCATGGTGAGCACCGCGATACGCGTGGCCGGCACCTGGTCACGGATCTGGCGAGTGGCCTCGATCCCGTCCATCACCGGCATCGAGAGGTCCATGAGGACGACGTCGGGCTGGAGGGCCTTGGCGAGCGCCACGGCTTCCTCGCCGGTCGAGGCCTCACCCACCACCTGATCGCCGGCCGACTCGAAGGAGCGGCGCAGGCCGTCACGCAGCAAGGCGTGGTCATCGGCGAGCAGAATCTTGATCATGGAGACACCTCTCGTGGGGGTTGACTCGTGAGCACGGTGATGACCGTGCCCTGGTCGGGTTCGCTCGAGACTTCGAGGATGGCGCCGACCGACGCCGCTCGCTCTCGCATGCCCACCAAACCATAGGCGGTTCCGCGGATGCCCTTGGTGGTATCGAAGCCGCGACCGTCGTCCTGGATCACCAGGACGCCTCGGCTGTTCTCGATCGTCCACCCGACGTGGGCGTGGGTCGCCATGGCGTGCTTTTCGACATTGGTGAGGGCTTCCTGAGCGATCCGCAACAGTTCGTTCTCTACCACGCTGGGCAGATGAACCGACCGATCCTCGGGCACGACGAGCGTCACACGGGTCTTCGACCGCTTCTCGAAGCGGTCGACCACCTCGCGCAGCAGCACGGCGAGGGGGCGATCCTGGGTGACCGACGCCCGCAGCTCGACGAGGGTGTCGCGCAGCTCGGAGATCGCGCCCTGCGTGTCCTCGTAGAGCTGCTTGAGATCCATCGACGGTTCGGCCTGTTCGGCGTTGATCCGCTCGAGTTCGAGCCCGATGTAGGTGAGCCACTGGCCGAGCCGGTCGTGGAGGTCGCGGGCGATCCGGTTGCGTTCCTCGGCGGCCGAGATCGACCGGAGGCGGGCGAAGGAGCGGGCGTTGGCGACGGTGAGTGCGAGCACCTCGGCCATGCCGCCGAGCAGCTCGGCGTCTTGGGCTGTGTAGGGGTCGCCGTTGCGCTCGACCACCACCAGGCCGATGTCGCGACCGTCGACGACCAGTCGGGCGTAGATGCCCGACCCGGTGCGCCCGCACGACGGCACGAGATCGTCGATCAGGAGCACCCGGCCGTTGCTCATGGCGTGGCCGAGCGGGGCGGGCAGAAGCTCGTCACGGAAGGTCGGGGGGAGGTCGAAGCGCTGCTGGAACTGCGGCGCCCACGTGCCGTCCTCCGTCGTCAGCATCACCATGCGGTCGGGCTGGAACGACTCGCGGAGCTGGTCCCGGCTGGTTCGCAGCACCTCTTCGAGGTCGAGCGACGACGGCAGGGTGCGGGTGATGTCGTTGAGGACGGCGAGGAGCTGGTTGGTCTCGGCGAGGTGGCCCATGCGTTCGGCCTCGGCCTGGCGTCGGAGCTCGAGGTGGAGGAGACGGTCCTGGGCGACTCCGGGCAGGATCGCGGCGAGGCCGAGGGCGATCACGCCGAGCGGGGTCGGCAGCTCGAAGCCGCCTTCGGCCAGCGACCCGATGCCAACGGTGGCGACGAGGCCGAGCGTGGCCGCCCACATGCCGGTGTTGAGGCCCCAACCGAACGCGACGACGGCGACCGCGACGAGCACACAGCCGACGAAGGGGCTGGCCAGGCCGCCGCTGGCGGCGCCGGCAGCGGCGAGCACGGCCACGTCGGTGAGGGCGAGGCTGCGTTGGAAGATGTCTCGGTCGCCGAGGCGGATCGGTCGGATCGTGCGCCAGGTGGCCATGAAGATGGCGACCGTCAGGGTGAGCACGACGGCGACGTCGCCGCCCGCGGCGAGGCCGGCTGACCACATGACGCCGACCACGATGGCGCCCCAGCGCAGGGTCGGAAGGACCGCCGAGAGTGAGGACGTGACAGCCGGACCGAGGTCGAGGGCCTGGGTGGAAGCGTCGATCCGACCCTGTCGCAGGGCGCGCAACGCGAGCATCACCTCGGATGCCGAACTCTTTGCAGGCTCGGCCCTCTCAGCGGGTCGCTCGCGGCTCCCTGACACAGGTTCACTCATCGGCAGTTCTCGGCGGGCTTCAAATCTCCTGCGTCAGACGGGCTTCGACGACGAGAATCTTCGTCGCCCGATGCGGGACTCCGACGGCGGGTCAGTTGGAACGAGCGGCCACGTAGCGGGCCAGGTCGATCAACGTCTGTCGGATCTGTGGGGGGAAGGGTAGATCAGCGGCTCGACCGGTCGCGTGCTCCACCAATTCGTCGATGCGACGTTCGATCTCGGCGATGGCGCCGGTGGCGTGCAGGACCTCGAGCAGGCGGGACACGCCGGCGTCGTCGAGGTCGGGTCGACCGATCGTCTCGAGCACGACGCGTTGGCTCGCGTCCGCCGCTTCGGCCGCCACCGCCACCAACTCGGTCGGCTTGCCGTCGCGCAGGTCGTGGCCCACCGGCTTGCCGACCCGGTCGGCGTCGCCGAGGACGCCCAGCAGGTCGTCACGCAGCTGGAACGCCTGGCCGACCGGCCGCCCGAAGGCGTCGAGGGCGTCGAGCAGGCCGGGGTCGGCGTCGTCGACGACGAGCGCCGCGCCGAACTGGAGCGGCCGAACGATCGTGTAGAGGGCCGACTTGAACGTCGCCACCCGCTGGGCGACGGCCCGATCGAATTCGCCGGCCGCTGCGGTGCGCATGTCGAGGTACTGGCCCAGGTTGAGCTCGATCCGGAGCTCGTCCCACAGCCGCCGGGCGGCCGGTGGGGTCGGGCCGACCAGCCGGTCGGCGTAGACGTGGCTGAGGTCGCCGAGCAGGATCGCCACCCCTTCGCCGTAGCGGCGGGGCTCGCCGCGCCAGCCCTGCTCGGTCAGCCGCTCGGCCTGACGGGTGTGGATCGTCTGCTCGCTGCGCCGGGTGGCGGCGTCGTCCATGATGTCGTCGTGGATCAAGGCGAACGTCTGCAGCAGCTCGAACGCGGTGCCGGCGTCGATCACCAGACTGCGATCCGCGCCAGTGGAGCCCGCCGGATCGCGACCCTCGTGGGCGCCTCGCCACGCCCAGTAGCAGAACGCGGCGCGTAGCCGCTTGCCGCCGGTGGACATCCGGCGCAGCTCGTCGGTGGCCTCGGCCAGGCGGGGGTCGACGCTGCGCCAGCGGGCCTCCTCCTCGTCGAACAGCCGTCGCAGACGATCGTCGACGGCGGTGGCCACCTCCTTGACCGCGGCGGGCGGGCCGGCCGGCGCAGAGAGGGGAGCTGAGTGGGTCACGGGGCGTCCTGGGGATCGACGAGCTGGTCGACGACGGCGTCGACCTCGGTCTGGACCTCGCGCAGGCGGGCCCGACAGTGCCGGATCAGCTCCGAGGCGCGGCCGACCTGACGGCCGAGCTCGTCGACGTCGACATCGGCCGACTCGATCGACGCCACGATCGTCTCGAGCTCCTCGGCCGCGGCGGCGTAGGCGAGCGGCTGACCGTCGCCGTCGAGCAGGACGTCGCCGGTCGAGAGGCCGGCGTCGGGGGCGGCAGCGGGATCAGTCATCGGCAGGTTCCTCGACGGTGGGACTGGTGTCGGCGTCGGTGATCGTGGCGACCAGGTCGCCGTCGGCCAGGGTGGCCCGCACGGTGTCGCCCGGCGCCACGTCGGCGGGGCTCCGCACCAGGGTGCCCTCGGCGGAGTGGATCACGGCAAACCCGCGGGCGAGGATTCGCCGGGGGTCGGCGGCGTCGGTCACCGCCCGGGCCACCGCCAGACGGTTGTCCTCGCCCTCGAAACGGCGTCGGGTGGCGGCACCGAGGCGACCGCTGAGGGTCTCGACCCGGTGGGCGGCACCGAGCAGGCGTCGTTCGGTGCGTTGCGCGACGTGGCGTTCGGCTCGCCCGACGGCGGCGTCGGCCTGTTGGAGACGGAGGTGGGCGGCGCGCTCGATCCGCTCAGCGTACGCATCGACCTGGGCGCTGAATCGGCGCACCTCCTCGACGAGGAGCCGCGCACAGGCGGTCGGCGTCTTGACCGAGCGAGCGGCGACCTCGTCGACGACCGACCGGTCGATCTCGTGGCCGATGCCGACCACGACGGGCAGGGGGCTGCGGGCCACGGCGAACGCGACCCGACGATGGTCGAACGCCACGAGGTCGGTGCGGGCCCCGCCGCCGCGGACCACGGCGATCACGTCATGGCGCGTTCGGCCGTCGCCGTCGGGAGTGCCGGCCGCGGAGATGGCCGAGGCCAGATCGTCGACCGCATCGTCGCCCTGCACCCGGCTGTCGTAGTGGGTGATCTCGAACTCGATGCCGCTGCCGAGCAGCTCGGTCACGAAGTCGGCTTCGGCAGCCGATCCGGCGCTGGTGATCAGCGCCACCCGCAGCGGCACCGTGGGGAACGGCACACCCCGGTTTGCGTCGAGCAGGCCGGCGGCGCCGAGTTCGGCCAACAGCTCGGCCTTGGCCTGCTCGAGCTGGCCGAGGGTGAACGCCGGGTCGATCAGGCTCATCAGGAGCTGCACCCGACCCTGGCGGGCGTAGTAGGCGACCCGGCCGCGGATCTGGATCTCGATGCCGTCGCGCATCCGCACGGCGTTGGTCTTCTTCAGGATCGCGTTGACACGGAACTTGTTGCTGGCGAACAGCGCCACCGGCAACACCGCAGTCGGGTGGCCGCCGAGCTCGCCCGGCTCCACCAGGTCGAAGTAGACGTGGCCGTTGGCCGAGCGGTTGAGGCCCGAGATCGCGCCCTTCACCCACACCTCGTCGGGGAAGGCGTGGGACACCGCAGCGTCGATCGACGCGCACAGTTCGGAGACGGAACAGCCCTCGGGCACCCGCTCGACGCTACCGGAACGCCGATTTCGACACCCTCCGCGGCGCCGCAAACACACTCCGTTCACCCTTTCGGGCCATCCACAAGTGGCTTCTGGCTGGTGGATACTGTCTCGGAGTCCGTCGCTCTCCCCTCGGCGGGTTCTTGGAGAAGTACGCGTCTGTGTCCGACCCCTCAGCCGACAACGAGCTGCCGTTCGACCCTCCACTGACGGCGTCCATCGAGCTCGATGGACTGGCTCGGTTGGTGGCTCCTCCGGCGCGCCGTCGGACCGACCGACGATCGCTGACCGCGATCGACGGCGTGGCGATCAGCTCGGTCGACGGGCACTCCGGCCGAGCCCACCTCATGTACGTCAGCGAGCGGCTGGCGGCGATGCTGGGTCATCAGCCCGGTGAGCTGCTCGGTCGCAACCCGGGCGTCCTGTTCTCCGACCGCACCCCGATGGCCCAGCTCGACGCCGTGGCCGAGGTGGTCGAGAGCGGCCAGCAAGCCGTCGTGCGGCTCGGGCTTCGTCACTCGACCGGGAGCGAGGTGCCGGTCGAGGCCTCGTTCCTCGCCCTGCCGTCGCTGAGCTCGGGCGACCCCTGGTACCTGGCCCTCTACCGCGACGCCGCCGACGTGCCCCGGGCCGAGAAGGTGCTCGCCGACCACGGCGACCTCCTCGACGCCCTGGCTCGAGCGGATGACCCCCACGACGTCTTCATCGAGCTCACCGATCGAGTCGAGGATGCCATTCGTGGCGCTTCGTGCTGGATCGGGGTGGTCAACGCCTACGGCGAGGTCGACGCCGTCTCGACCAGCTCCCAGCGCGACGACCTCGTCGCGTCGACGGTCGAGATGATCGTCGCCAGCGGCCGCGCCGCCACGCCCTCGACGTTCCGGGTCGACGACCTGTCGTTCGAGCTCGGCATGGAGCTGCGGGCCCATGGCGTCCACGCCCTGTGGTCGTTCCCGGTGGTCGGCCGCGACCGCCGCTCCCAGGGCCTGCTGATCGCGGCTCACTCGGATCGTGACTTCCCGCACCCGAGCGAACGGCAGATGCTCGAACACCTGTCGAGCCTCGTGGCGGTGGCGCTGGAGCACTCGAGCGTGGTGTCGGACCCGGCCCACCAGATCCTCCACGACGACCTCACCGATCTCCCCAACCGGGCCCTGATCACCGACCGGCTCGAGCAGGCGATCGCTCGCCTCGGGCGCGACAACACGCGGCTCGCCGCCCTCCTCGTCGACCTCGACCGGTTCCGCCAGCTCAACCATCGCCGCGGCACCGACATGGGCGACGAGGTGCTCGTCGAGATCGGCAAGCGACTGCGCCGCTCGGTGCGCCTGGGCGACACGGTCGGCCGGCTGGGCGGCGACCAGTTCCTCGTGTTGTGCGTGGCGATGAACGGTGAGGCCGACGCGTCGTCGATGGCGCAGCGCATCATCGCCAACGTCGCCGAACCGATCGAGCTGTCGGACGGCACGACCGTCTCGGCGACGGCGTCGGTGGGCGTCACCCTCGTCGACCGTCCCGGCCAGACGGCGTCGGTGATCATCAACCGGGCCGAGTCGGCACTCAGTGCCGCCCTCGACGCCGGCCGTGGCGGCTGGGCCCTCTACGAGGAAGGCCTCCGCCAGCGGGTCGTGATCCGCCACGAGGTGGAGCAGGCCCTGCAGATCGCCATCGACTCCGACGAACTCCTCCTCCACTACCAGCCGCTGGTCGAGATCTCGACCGGGCGCATGCTCGGCGCCGAGGCGTTGGTGCGGTGGAACCGGCCGGGCCACGGCCTGTTGCCGCCGGGCGCGTTCATCGAGATCGCCGAGGAGACCGGGCTGATCGTTGCGCTCGGCGCGTGGGTGCTCGACGAGGCGTGTCGTCATCTGCGCAACTGGCCCCGAGCGGCCGACGGTCGCCTGCCGGTGGTGTCGGTCAACCTCGCCGCAAAGCAGCTCGCCGACGAGAACCTCGTCGACACCGTGATCGGGTCATTGACCCGTCATGGGGTGCCGGCGGAGTGCCTCGGCTTCGAGGTGACCGAGTCGATGGCGATCGACAAGGTCGACACGGCGATCGAGACCCTGCGGCGCCTGGGTGCGCTCGGGTGCAAGCTGTCGATCGACGACTTCGGGATCGGCTACGCCACGCTCGACTACCTGCGCCGGTTCTCGATGGCCGACACGATCAAGCTCGATCGCAGCTTCGTGTCCGGGCTCGGCGAGAGTCGGGAGGACACGGCGATCGTGTCGGCGTCACTGGCGTTGGCTCGCTCGCTCGGACTGTCGGTGGTGGCCGAGGGCGTGGAGACCCGTGCTCAGTACGGCACCCTCGCCGACCTCGGCTGCGACCTGGCGCAGGGCTACCTGCTCAGCCGCCCCGTCCCGCTCGACGAGGCGATCGAGCTCTGGACCCGCACCCATCTCATCATTCTCGACTGACCAGGATTCTGGACTGACGAGCCCGTCGGTCGTCAGCTGGTCGGCCAGCCGGGGACGCCGTCGTCGAGCTCGACGCCGAAGGTGTTGAGGAAGCCCGACACGAGTCGGTAGAAGCCGGCGGTGATCACGAGCTCGACGAGCTGGGCCTCGCTCCAGCGATCGGCGAGCGCGGCGTAGGTGGCGTCGCTGACGCAGTCGTTGGCACACAGGTCGTCGGCCAGATCGATCAGGAGCTGGTCGCCGTCGCTCCACTCGTGGTCGAACCCGGCGAGGCCGGCGATCTCGGCGTCGGAGAGGCCCTCTCGCTTGCCGATGACCGTGTGCTGGCCGTACTCGTAGACAGCGCCGCATCGCCATCCCACTCGCAGGATGACGATCTCGCGCTCGCGGGCCGGCACCTGCCCCTTGTTGAGCAGGAACCCGCCGAGCAGGTTGAACCGCTTCAGCAGCTTGGGGTGGTGGGCCAGGGTCCCGAAGATGTTGATCGGCTTGCCGTCGCGGGTGAGGGCGTTGGCCAACAGCTCGGCCAACTCGCCCTCGGCCGCGCCCACGTCGACCGGCGCCAGGCGGCTGTCCGGGCGGGGTGCGGGGTCGGGCGTGTTGGGTGGCAGGCGGTCCATGCCGGCCACCCTGTCACGCCAGCGTGCCACCGTCGATTCGGTGGCTCTGCGGTGGTTCGGGTGGCCTGTCAGCCGAGGGCGGCGATGACGTCGTCGGGGGCCTGCACCAGTTCGATCAGCACGCCCTCGCCGCTGCGGGGGGTGGCCTCGTTGCCCTTGGGGTGGAGGAAGCAGACGTCGAAGCCCGATGCGCCCTTGCGGATGCCGCCGGGGGTGAAGCGCATGCCCTGCTCGGTCAGCCACTCGACGCAGGCGGGCAGGTCGTCGACCCAGAGGCCCACGTGATTGAGGGTCGGGACGTGGACCTTGGGCGACTTCTCGGGGTCGAGGGGCGCCATCAGGTCGATCTCCACGGCGTGGGGCCCGTTGCCGAGGCGCAGGATGTCCTCGTCGACGTTCTCGCTCTCGGCCACGTAGTCGCCGACCTTCTCGATGCCGAGCAGGCCCGACCACAGGCCGGTCAGGGCCGACTTGTCGAGGCTGCCGATGGCGATCTGCTGGATGCCGAGAATGTTGAAGGGGCGCTCACTGCTCATGGCCCCGAACTGTAGATTCGCCCCGCCCCGGGCACGAACTGCAGAACGTGACGTTCCGGCCGACTGGATGACTCGATGCGTTGGCTGAATCCCCTCCGAGCGGTCCAGGAGCGTGACGGCCAGCTCTTCGTCAAATGCGGAATGCTTGCTTCTCCTACCGGCTTGGTCCTCGGTCTCGCCATGGCGTTCTTCGTCGCCTTTCTCTTCCTCCCGCTCAGCTCTCCGGCCGACGTTGCCGTCTTCGGGCTGCTCGGCTCGTTCGCGTTGGCGCTCTGGAACAGGCCCTTGCTCGTCATCGGGCCCGACTCGGTCTTCGTGCGCAACGTCTTCTCCAGCGCGACCTTCGATCCGGCCGAACCCGGTCTTGTACTCGTCCTGCCGGATCGGCGGGCCAGCCTCATCTGGGGAGAGTTCCGCGCCCAGATTCGCGTGAATGGCCGGCTGGTCAAGAACGTCACCGCCGTCGCCTTCGACTCCACCGGGGCCGTCCACCTCGGGGCTTGGGCGGACACGCTTCCGACGATGATGGCTGAGCTCTGCCCGAAGCTGACGGTCGAGGTTGCTCGGTCCTGACGATCGGCAGTCTCGTTGCGCTCAGTCCCACATGTGGGACTGAGCGTCGCCAGAGGGTTGCCGAACGCGAAACGGACGGGCGGACTCGCCGCGGGAACTTGCGAGTGGCGCCAATAATGGTACCATCTGCCCATGTCGAAGATCGACAAGATCGAGACAGCCATGCGGACTGCACCGCAGAACGTGTTGTATCGAGAGCTTCATGCCGTTTGTGTGCATCACTTCGGCGAGGCTCGCCAGGACGGCACCTCTCACGCGGTGTTCAAGACCCCCTGGGTCGGAGATCCGCGTGTGAACATCCAGAAGTCGAAGGGCGGCAAGGCAAAGGCGTATCAGGTCCGCCAGGTTCTGAAGGCGATCGATCGTTTGACGGAGAGCAACAATGACTGACATCGAGCGCTACACGTATCGGGTCTCGTGGTCGTCGGAAGACGGCGAACACCTCGCAACGGTCGCGGAGTTCCCGTCGCTGTCGTGGCTGGACGAGGGGCCGAGCGAGGCGTTGAAGGGGCTCGTTCGTCTGGTCGGGGACGTCGTCGCCGACCTCGAACGGTCGGGAGAGCCCGTACCGGAACCGTATGCGGAGCGCCGGTACTCGGGGCGGTTCAACATCCGTATCCCGGAGTCGCTCCATCGTGAGCTGGCGCTCTCGGCAGCGGAGGAGGGCGTGAGTCTGAACCGGTTCGTGAGCGATCGGCTCGCTCGCCCGTAGTTCGGAGAGGGTGCAGTCTCGTTGCGCTCAGTCCCACATGTGGGACTGAGCGTCGCCAGAGCCGAGAACTGCCGCGCGGTGTGAGCTACCCGCGGGGTGAATTACAGCGCGATGCGGCGGAGGAGGCCCTCTTGGGCCACCGTGGCGACGAGGTGGCCGTCGCTCGAGTGCACGGTGCCGTGGGCCACGCCTCGAGAGCCCTGGAGCGACTGCAGACGCATGTCGAACAGGAGCCACTGGTCGCCCCGGGCCGGGCGGTGGAACCAGACGGCGTGGTCGAGGCTGGCGCCCATGAAGGTGTCCCAGTCGCCCGTGCTCGGGTGGCCCCGGCGGATGGCGTCCATCGGGATGTGGTCCGAGCAGTAGGCGATGGCGCTGGCGTGCACGGCGGCCGACGCGTCGTCGAGCGTGGCCGGCTGGGCGATCTTGATCCACGCCTGGGCCCGACCCGACCCCGACACGTCCTCGGGCACGAGCCGCACCTCGCTGATGTCGTCCCAGTCGTTGGGCTCGCAGTCGGCGGGCGGCGGCACGTCGTCGATCGCGGAGGCCGGACCGGCGAACTCGACGTCGACCTCGTCCTTGTGGAACGACGCCGACAGGTTGAAGATGGCGCCGCCGCTCTGGCGGGCCACCACTCGCCGGGTCGTGAACGAGCGACCGTCACGGATGCGGTCGACGTCGAACACGATCGGGCGGGTCTCGTCGCCCGGCCGGATGAAGTAGCCGTGCAACGAGTGGAGACGATGGTTGGCGTCGACCGTGCGGTTGGCGGCGGTCAGCGCCTGGGCCACGACCTGGCCGCCGTAGACCCGCTCGCGCCCCTTCTGGGCGCTGGCGCCCATGAAGAGGTCGGCGGCGACCTCCTCGAGTTCGAGGAGGTCGAGGAAGGTCTGCGGCGGCCGGATCGAGGAGAACATCAGAGAGGCAGTGAATCAGCTGAGGAGCCGGTTCAGCTCTTCAGCGAGTCGGCGTGACGACGGAACATGGTGATCTTGTCCTCGCCGATGCGCTCACGCTTCTCGGGGTCGGTGATGCCCTCGCCCTCGTTCTCGGCCAGACACAGCACGCCGAGCTTGCCCTCGTGCTCGTTGTGGTGGACCGACAGGGCGGCGTCACCGGTGTGCTCGAGGTCGTGGACGGCGGACAGGATCGGCTGGATGGCGCCACGATCGATGAGGCGGTTCATCTCGTAGGCCTCCTGGTAGTTGGCGAAGTGGCTGGAACGGATGTTCTTCAGCTTCATCCACAGGTGGCGGTTGTCGTATTCGATCATGTAGCCGGAGGTGGCGGCGCAGGTGACGACGGTGCCGCCACGCTTGGCCACGAACACCGACGCACCCATCGTCTGGCGACCGGGGTGCTCGAACACGATGTCGGGGTCGTCGCCGACGAGGCCACGGATGTCCTTGCCGAAACGACGCCACTCCGACTCGTCCTGGGTGTGCTCGTCGCTCCAGAACTGGTAGTTACTGGCCTTGCGATCGATCACGGCCGCGCAGCCCATCTCGTTGAGGAGCTCGGCCTTGTCGGGGGAGGACACCACGCCGATCGGCACACCGCCGCCGTTGAGCACGAGCTGCACGGCGTAGCCGCCGAGGCCGCCGGTGGCGCCCCAGATCAGCACGGTGTCGCCCTGCTTCATGCGGGCAGCGTGGTCGCCCACGAGCATGCGGTAGGAGGTGGAAGCGCACAGCGCGTTGACGGCGGCCTCTTCCCAGCTGAGGTGGGCCGGCTTCGGCATCAGCTGGTTGGCCTTCACCACGGCGAGGTCGGCGAGTCCGCCGAAGTTGGTCTCGAAGCCCCAGATCTTCTGGTTGGCGGCCTTCATCGAGTCGTTGTGGGCGCTCGGGTCCTGGTCGTCGACGTAGTTGCAGTGGATGGCCACGCGGTCGCCCGGCTTCCAGTTGCGCACGGCCGAACCGACGCGGAGCACCACGCCCGAACCGTCGGAACCGACGATGTGGTGGTCGAGGGCGTGGCGGGCACCCCACTCGCCGTCGCGGGCGAGACGGTCGAGGAAGCCGAAGGTGGGGAGGGGCTCGAAGATCGAGGTCCACACCGTGTTGAAGTTGATCGACGACGCCATCATGGCGACGTAGACCTCGTCGGGTGCGAGCTCGGGCGTGGCCACATCGCCGACGTGGATCGACTGGCGCGGGTCCTTGTCCCACGAGTCCACCCCCTCGAACATGTCGGCCTCGCTCCGCTTCACGTAGGCGGCGCGATAGTGGTCGGGGATGGGGATGTTGGCGATGTCGTCGCCCGACGCCCCCGAGTTGATGGCTTCCAGGAACTGCTGCATGGCGGCGAAAGGTAGCCGCGAGGCCCGTTTCGGCTCAAAGGCACTCGCCGTCGGGTCCATGAATTCGTGGTGACGTGCAACGACAGCGAGCGCTCACCGAGGCACAATTTCTCAAATCCCCTTCGAGGTGCTCACGAGCCCGATGGACCGACCGATGGGACTCGAGAACCAGGAGGACGAGGTCAACGTGGCTATGAACCCTGAGGAAATTGGACTGCGCGAGTTCTCGTCGAGCCTGCGTGGCTACGACAAGGTCGAGGTGCGTGACTTCTTGAGCCGGGTGGCTCAGGAGGTCGGTCGACTCCAGGACGAGCTCAGCCGTCCCGTGGCCCCGCCCGTGGCCGACGGCGAGCGCGCTGACATCCCCGAGGATTGGCCGCTTCCGGCCGACGCCGCTCCGGTCGAGCGGGCGTGGGGCGACGACGCCGTGCCCGAAGCCCTCCGAGGCCCCGAGGGCGACGCCGCCCTTGTCGAACCGGTCGCCGACGCCTCGGAACACGAGGCGCTCGCCGAAGCCGTGGCCGACAGCATCGCCGGCGCCTCCGACGAGATCTCGCCGGCCGACGACTGGACCACCGCCTCGTTCCAGGACACCCCGGCCGCGCCCGTGGACGAAGCCCCCGCCCCCGCCTTCTCGTTCGAGCCGGTCGTCGCCGAGACCGAGGCCGCCCCTGTCGCCGAGACCGAGCCCGTGGCCCAGTCCTTCGCCGGCGACTCTGACGACGACCGTTTCCAGGCCCTCGGCGAGCGCATCGCCGGACTCCTCCGCAACGCCCACGAGTCGGCCTCGATGCTGCGCGAGTCCGCCGCCGCCGAGGCTGCCCAGACCCGCGAGTCGGCTGCGTTCGACGCCGAACAGACCCGCATTGCCGCCCGCGACGAGGCCGCCGAGATGGTGGCCGTCGCCGAACAGGACGCCGAGCGGGTCCGCTCGATCGCCACCGACGACGCCCAGCGGATCATGGACGAGGCCAACGCCGACGCCACCGCCAAGCGCGACGAGGCAAACCGTCTGTCCGACGAGGCTCGCGAGACCCTCGAGCAGGCCGCCATCGACGCCGCTGCCATGAAGGAGCAGGCGATCGTCGACGGCAACGCCGCTCTCGACGGCCGCAAGGCCGAGATCGAGGCCCAGGAAGCGGCCGCCCAGACCGACCGTGAGACGGCGATGGCCGAGCTGGCCGACGCTCGTGAGCAGGTGTCGGCGTTGCTGCAGGAGGCCCGCACGCAGAGCGACTTCATCCGCCACGAGGCGGAGGAGATCATTCGCACCAAGATCCGTTCCAACCTCGAGCAGGCCGAGCAGCGTCTCAACGTGCTCCGCAACTCCGAGGTCGCCTCCCGGGATCGCATCTCGAAGGCCCACCAGGAACTGGCCGGTGCCCTGTCCCGTCTCGAGGCCGAGCTGCCGCCCGAGCTCGACGCCAACGCCGAACAGCTGGCGCTCGACGAGGCCAAGGCCAAGGGCGAAGCCACCGGCTACGGCTTCGAGCCGGCCCTCGAGGCTCCGGCCGAGACCGCTACCGACTTCGGCACCCCGGTCGACGCTCCGGTCGAGGCCGAGGTGATCGAGACCACCGTGGTCGACGCCGACCTGCCGACTCGCGAGGCCCCCTCGTTCGGGGCTCCGTCGTTCGAAGCGCCTGCCGACGAAGCGCCGGTCACCGAGGTCGAGGAACCCGACACCGACACCGACGCCGTTGCCGACATCGCCGACGCCACCGTGATCGACGAGGCCTACGAGGCCCCCGTGGTCGAGCTCGACGAGTTCGTCGCCCCGGCCGAGTCGTTCGAGACCGATTTCGACACCGCTGCCGACGCCGAGACCGACGAGGTGGAGGCTGCCGACCCGAGCACGCAGATGGTCGAGCATCTCCTCGCCGGCGACGAGATCGCCGTCGACGATGCCCCGGTCGCCGTCGACTTCGACGACGCCCCCGTCGCCGACTTCGACGAGCCGGTCGCCGACGAGCTGCCGGTCCGCAACCTGGCCGCCTCCTTCGAGGAGCCGGCCGAGGTGGCGCCGATCGCCGACGTCGCCTCCCCGATCGCCGATGCCCCGGCCACGATGGCCGAAGCCCTCGGCACCGACACCGACGGCGACGGATCCGACAGCGAAGACGCCCTCGCCCGTCTGGTCCGTGAGGCCATGCAGCGAGCGGTCGAGAACGCTCGCAGCGGCTCGGAGGGCTGATCGCCCTCGGCGGCCGAGGCCTCGCCGACACCGCCACCCCTGATCATCGGAGCTGTGGGGCTCCGACGGGAACAACAGAAGCACCCCGGACGAACCGGCCATCGATGGCTCCCGTCACCACCCCGGCCCTAGGCTGCGAGGAGGTTCGACACAAGGAGCAGTCATGGCCGGTTCGTACGTTGTCGGAGGTGCCCGCACACCCATCGGGCGCCTGAGTGGGGCGCTCGCGTCGATGTCGGGGACCGACCTCGGTGGCGTCGCCATCGCCGGTGCCCTGTCGAAGGCCGGCGTCACCCCTGATCAGGTCGACTACGTGATCATGGGCCAGGTGCTCCAGGCCGGTGCCGGCCAGATCACCGCTCGCCGTGCCGCCGTCAACGCCGGCATCCCGATGAGCACGCCGGCCACGACGATCAACAAGGTCTGCCTGTCCGGTCTCCACGCCATCTACCTGGCCGACCAGATGATCGCGTCGGGCGACGCCGACATCGTCGTCGCCGGCGGCATGGAGTCGATGACCAACGCTCCCTACCTCCTGCCCGGCGCCCGGGCCGGCTTCCGGGCCGGCGACCAGACCGTGGTCGACTCGATGATGTACGACGGGCTGTTCTGCGCCTTCGACTCGTGTGCGATGGGGCTCGGCACCGAGCGCGATTCGTCGAAGGCCGGCATCCCTCGAGCGGCGATGGACGAGGTCTCGGCCCAGTCCCACGCTCGTGCCGCCGCCGCCCAGAAGGAAGGGCGCTTCGACGACGAGATCGTGGCGGTGCCCGTGCCCCAGCGCAAGGGCGACCCGCTGCTGGTCGAGACCGACGAAGGCGTGCGACCCGAGACGACGTCCGACTCGCTCGGCAAGCTTCGCCCGGCCTTCGACCCCGAGGGCAACGTCACCGCCGGCAACGCCTCGCAGATCTCCGACGGCGCGTCGGCCGTGATCGTGGTCAGCCCGGCCAAGGCGGCCGAGCTCGGCCTCACGCCGCTGGCCGAGGTGGTCGCCTACGGCCAGGTCGCCGGCCCCGACACGTCGCTGCTCACCCAGCCGTCGCGAGCGATCGACGCCGGCCTGGCCAAGACCGACCTGTCGCGCAGCGACCTCGGCCTGTTCGAGCTCAACGAGGCGTTCGCCGCCGTGGCGCTGGCGTCGATGGACGACCTCGGTATCGGTGACGACGTGGTCAACGTCAACGGCGGCGCGATTGCGCTCGGCCACCCCATCGGGGCGTCGGGCAACCGCTTGGCGCTGCACCTGATCCACGAGATGCGTCGCCGCGGCGTCGAGCACGCAGCGGCCGCCCTCTGTGGTGGCGGCGGTCAGGGCGACGCCCTGATCCTCCGCGCGGTCTGATCGGATCGGTCGGTCTGACCATGGAGTCAGTCCCGAACGATCAGTCCGGACGGTCAGAATTGGCTCTTGTCACAATTCGATGACCGTTGTAACGTAACCGCAACGCATTGCTGTCAGGGTTCCGCCGGTCACCCACCACCCGCCCGCGCCGACCGGCGGAACTCGACAGTCCAGATCCGAGGACGACACTCCCTCCGTCGTTCTCCCGGCTGACATCCACGCCACTTCGGTCCCCGAGCGATCGAAGCGACGTGGATGTCGGCTGTTTTCCCCCTCGCTGCCCGCTGCTCTCGCTGGGCGCAGTCCCCGTTGCTCGCGGCCCCCGTTGCCCGCGAACCCCGTTGCGCGCGGTTCTTTGTCGACAATGTCCCGCCCGCCGCTGTTCTTTGTCAGCAACGAACCCCATACGGGCCGATCCCTCCAGAGAATCCGTGACCCAGCGCCGTGAATCGCCCGTGTCGCGTGCAAGGCGCGACGATCCCTCACCGGCCGACCCGCACGGCCTCCATGTGGACCTGACGAAACACGCGATCGCGCAACGGCCCTCCCGTCCGCGAGAGCGAGCGGCTCGGTCTCTCGGGCGACGCTTCGTCCGACTCTACGAACAAGGCCGTTCTCGAGTTCCGGCGCCCGCCGACGGCGCACCGGGTAGTGGGGGTCGCTGGCCGCTACGTCGCCTACTGGAGCAGCTCGAGCAACTCGGCGTGACCATGGTGGGTCGCCCACCCAGCGGCGTCGCTGTTCGCGAGCCGGTCCCGGATCGTCGGATCAGCCCCGATGAACAGCAGCCACTCCACCAAGTTTGCGTCGCCCCGCCAGCACGCGGCGTGCAGGGCTGTGCCTCGCCAGTGGTAGCCGGGAGGCGCGGCGTTGATCTCGGCCCCTCGATCGAACAGCAGCTTCGCCGCGTCTCGACTGCCACAGTTCACGGCCATCACGAATGCGTGGTCGATGATCGACTGAGGGTCGTTGCCGAGCTCGGCTGGGGTCGTGTCGGGAAACGGTGAACCGATTGGGCCTGCGTCAGACCCAAGACCACCCGCTTCGAAGAACGCCTCGACCCCATCGATCGATCCGATACCAGCTGCGGTGCTGAGGGCTCGCACCGTCGCACCACGGTCCAGGAGCCGCCGAGCGATCTCCGAGTTGGCCCAATACAACGCCTCGTCCAACGGCGTCCACGATTCGTCGCCATCGATGTCGGCCCCGAGATCGAGGAGCAACTCCACGATGGAAGTAGAGCCACACCCAGCCGCTGACACGAGCGGCCCGGTCATCGCCGAGCCCGCTTCGACGAGGACCCGCGCGGCGTCGACGGGCTGTGGGAGCTGTGCCGCCTCGCAGGCGACGAGCTGCAGGAGCGTCGGATGGCTCACTGAGGACGTCCGTGTCGCCAAGCCTGGGTCGTCGAACAGGAGCGTGCCCAGGCTGTCCATGTCGCCGGCGTAGATCGCCAGCGTTGCCGGGCCGAAGCTCTTGTCCATCCAGGTGACCGTAGTTCGGGCCCACCGGGTGAGCCCGCCGGCTCAGTCCTGCGGGACGCCACTCGGCCTTGCACGGCACACGGCCGACTCGACGAACTTCCGCATGCTGAGCCCGACGTTCTCGC
>JAWSVN010000151.1:0-5365 GCA_033851875.1 Acidimicrobiales bacterium | reverse complement strand
GGCCACCCGTTCCGATCGGCCCCACGGGGCACTTGTTGAATGCGGCTGTTGAACAGGACTGTTGAATGCGGCTGCTGAACAGGTCTGTTGAACAGGGCCGCTGAATCGGCCGGGTGTCAGCCGGTGTCAGGCGGTGGGCATCGGCCGCAGGTCGAACGCCTCCCAGCGCCCGGGGCCGGCAGCCCGGACCTGGAACGCCACCGGCGTGTCGGGGTCGATCTCGCGGGACCCGTCGGCGATGGCGGTGCAGTGGAAGGTCCAGCCCTCGCCCGCCGCCTCGGGCCCATCGGCGCGAACGGTACCGAGTCCGGCGTCGGAGTCGTAGCTGAGGACCCGGCCGAATCGGAGTGGCGCCTGCATCGGTCGGAGCCTAGTGGGGTCGGTCGCCGGCCAGGAGCTCGATGGCGTGGGGCAGCACGTCGATCACGGCCTCGATCGTCTCGACCGTGCCCTTGGTCGACCCCGGGGTGTTGAGGATCAGGCACCGCCCTCGGGTGCCGGCGATCGCCCGACTCAGCCGACCGAGGCCCTTCGGGTTGCACAGGCGCATCGCCTCGGCGAGCCCGGGGGCCTCGCGATCGATCACGACCTTGGTGCCTTCCGGGGTCAAATCACGGGGCCCGAAGCCGGTGCCACCGGTCGTGACGACCAGCCCCTCGAAGTCGTCGCAGGCCTCGATCAGGGTGTCGCGCACCGACTCGACCCCGTCCGGGATCTGGCGGCGGTCGACGATCTCCCACCCGGCCTCGGCCAGGCGGGCGGCGAGGGCCTCCCCCGAGGCGTCGTCCCGGGTGCCGGCGACGACCCCGTCGGAACAGGTGATGACCTTGGCGAGCAACGAGCGTTCCATGTCCCGCAGTCTGGCCAATAGCGTGGGTGGATGACCAACAGCACGCCCGAAGACGTGCCCGGCCTCCGCCTCGAGACGATCGCCGTGGCCGCCGGACGCCCCCACGGCCCGGGGGCTCCCCTCAACCCGCCGATCGTGGCGGCGTCGACGTTCGAGGCCGGAGGCGCCGGCGAGTACAGCCGGGGCGACGGCACCGACTCGGTGCGGGCCCTCGAAGCGGCCGTCGCCGCCCTCGAGGGCGGCGAGCGGGCGTTGGCCTTCGCCTCGGGTATGGCCGCGATCTCGGCGGTGTTCGACCTGCTCGACCCCGGGGCCCGGGTAGTCGTGCCCGACGACTCCTACCAGGGGGTCGCCACCGTCGTCGCCGACGGCGAGCGCCGCCTCGGCTGGGAGGTGATGCGGCTCCCGACCGCCGATACCGACGCCTGGCTCGCCGCGATCGAGGGCAGCGACCTCGTGTGGGTCGAGTCGCCGTCGAACCCGATGATGGAGGTCGCCGACGTGCCGGCGATCTGCGCCGCAGCCCGCGCCGCCGGGGTGCGCTGCGTGGTCGACAACACCTTCGCCACTCCCCTGCTGCAGCGCCCCCTCGACCTGGGCGCCACCGCGTCGGTCCACAGCGCCACCAAGTACCTCGGCGGCCACAGCGACCTCCTGGCCGGCGTGATCGTCACCGACGACCCGGCGCTGGCGCTCGCCGTCGATCACCGCCGCACCTACGGCGGGGCCACGATCGGGACGCTCGAGGCGTTCCTCACGCTGCGCGGCCTGCGGACGCTGCCACTGCGCCTGGGCCGCGCCCAGGCCAACGCCCGCACCCTCGCCGCTCGGCTGGCCGAACATCGGGCCGTCACCCGGGTCCGCTACCCCGGGCTCGAGGGCGACCCCGGCTTCGACCTCGCCCGCCGGACCCTCGCCGGGCCTGGCGCCATGCTCAGCCTCGAGACGGTGGGCAACGCCCGGAGCGCCGACATCCGGGTGTCGCGGTTGCGGCTGATCCGTGCCGCGACCAGCCTCGGGGCCGTGGAGACGACGATCGAACGCCGAGCCAAGCTCGTCGGCCAAGAACACATCCCGCCGACGCTGCTGCGGCTGAGCGTCGGGTGCGAACACGTCGAGGATCTCTGGGCCGATCTCGACCAGGCCCTCAACGGCCTGGTGAGCGACAGCGAGGCCGAGCGCTGACCGGTCGGCCGCCGACGGCGAGGGTCGTCCCCCTCGGGCTCCGACTCCTGGAGCAGGCCTGGTCCGATCGCGTCCCTTCCCCGCCCTACGACGCCCTCACACCGGTGGAACGAACGGCGTGGGTGGCCGCCAACCCCGACAGCTACCTCGCGGTCACCCAGGGCCCCGAGGACGCCGACGACGCCGAGATCGCTCGCCGGCTCGCCTCGAGCCGCACCACCCTCGACCGACTGATCGCCGATGGCGCGTTCGGGCCGCTGCGTCCGGCGGCGTTCTACGTGCTCGGCGTCTCGTGGCAGGGACGGCGTCACCTGGCGGTGATCGGCGGCGTGCCCGTGGCCGACATCGAGGCCGGCGGGGTCCGACTCCACGAGCGGGTCCGTCCCGACCGGGCGGGCCACCTCGCTCGCCACCTCGACGTGGTGGGCGCCCAGTCCAGCCCCCTCCACCTCGCCCATCGCCCGACCCCGGAGCTGCGGCGGGTGGTCGCCGAGGTCGCCGACACCCGACCGGCGCTCGAGGTCCACGCCGACGACGGCCTCGTGCAGCAGGTCTGGACCGTGCCGCCCGGCGACAGCGCCACGATGGGTGCCTGTCTGGAGGGCGTGGCCCTGTACCTGATCGACGGCCACCACCGGACGGCCGCCGCCATCGCCCATCGGGACCACGCCGGCCCCGGACCGGCCGATCGGGTGCTCGCCGCGGTCTACGACGCCGACGACCTCGACAACCGAGCCTTCCACCGGTTCCTGGCCTTGGGTGACGCCGCGGAGGCGTTCCTCGCCTCGGTCGCCGCCGCGTTCCCGACCCGGACGCGTCCCGCCACCGGCGCAGCCGTCGACCCGGCCCTCGCCGACCGCCACGACGACGAGCTGGCCCTCTACCACCGGGGGACCTGGCATCTCGTGACCGTGCCCCCGGAGCCGGGGCGCCTCGGGCGTCTCGACCCGGCCCGCTTCCAACGCCTCGTCGATCTCGGCCTCCGGGCCCCGGCCTATGACGACCGCCTCCGGTTCCGCCCCGGGGTGATCCCGCTGCCCGACCTCTTCGCCGAGGCCGACGCCGAGGGCGCGGTCCTCGGGGTGATGCGGCCGGTCGCGGTGCCCGACCTGCTCGCCGTCGCCGACGACGGCGCGATCATGCCGCCGAAGTCGACGTACTTCGTGCCCAAGCCCCGCTCGGGCCTGTTCGTCCGGCCCGTCGGCACCGCCTCCTGATCGCTGCGGCATGATGGCCCCATGCGCCTGACCGCCCGGACCCGCCAGCTCGAGGCCAGCCCGATCGCCGAGGCGAAGGCCTGGCTGCCGGAGCGGACCAGCGATCGGCCGCTGCTCGACCTGTCCCAGGCCGTCCCCAACTATCCGACCGCCCCCGAGATCGTGCGACGGATCGCCGAGGTGGCCGCCGAGTCGAACGCCGGTGCCTACGCCCCGCCGCCCGGGCTCCCGGCCCTCAACGAGGCGTTCGCGGCCGAGGTTCGTCACGACTACGCCACCGAGCGGGTCGACGCGGGCCACGTGCTCCCCGTCGGGGGCTGCAACCAGGCCTTCAGCGTGGTCGTGTCGGCGATCGCCGAGCCCGGCGACGACGTGATCCTCCCCGTCCCCTACTACTTCAACCACGACATGTGGCTGAAGCTCGACGGTCTGCGCCCGATCTACGTCGACACGTCCTCGACCGACTTCGTGCCCGACCCCGAGGCCGTCGAGGCCGCGATCACCGAACGGACCCGAGCGATCGTCGTCGTGTCGCCGGGCAACCCGACCGGGGCCACGGTGCCGGCGTCGACGATCGAGGCCCTCTTCGACGTCGCCGCCCGTCACGACCTGGCCCTCGTCGTCGACGAGACCTACCGCAACTTCCGCGACACCACCGCCGCGCCCCATGCCTGCCTCCAGCGCTCCGACTGGGAGCGCACCTACGTCGGGCTCCACTCGTTCTCCAAGGACCTGGCCATCGCCGGCTACCGGGTCGGCGCCGTCGTGGCCGGGCGGGCCCTGCTCGACGAGGTGATGAAGCTCGTCGACTGTGTGCAGATCAGCGCACCCCGCATCGGTCAGGAGGCGGTCGTTACCGGCCTCACCGAGGCGACCGCCTGGCGCGACGCCCAACGGGAGCGGATCCTCGGCAATCTCGACCGGTTCCGAGCGGTCATGGCCGAGCAGCCCGGCGGCTTCGAACTGGTCTCGTCGGGGGCGTTCTTCGGGTGGGTCCGCCACCACCACGACCTGGCCACCGCCGAGGTGGTGAAGCGCCTCGTGCTCGACCACGACGTGCTGGCCATCCCGGGCACGGCGTTCACCCCGACCGACGAACGCTGGCTGCGCTTCAGCTACGCCAACCTCGGGGCCGACGAACTCGACCTGCTCGCGGCGCGCCTCCGAGAGTTCGCCGCCGCCGGCTGAGTCAGCGCCGCTGGATGAGCAGGTGGGCCATGCCGTCGGCGTCGTCGGTCGGCAGGCGCATCGACACCTCACCGATCGTCAGGTCGCCGCCATCAGTGAGGCGGTCGCCGAGACGGTCAGCGAGGACGGCCCGCACCCCGTGGGTCTCGGCCGCCGTGAGGGTGCAGACGCTGTAGAGCAGGCGGCCGCCCGGCTTCACCAGGTCGAGGCCGGCGAGGACGAGATCGACCTGGAGGGCGGCAAGGCGTTCCGGCGCCTCGACGTCGAGTCGCCACCGGGCGTCGGGGCGACGACGCAGGCTGCCGATGCCCGAACACGGCGCGTCGACCAGGACCGCATCGGCCGACTCGGGCCGGAACGGTGGTCGGGTCCCATCCGCAGTCACCACCGCCACATCGGTGTCGGTCGACCGGGCGTTGGCGGCGATCAGGCCGGCCCGAGCGGGGCGGACGTCGGCGGCGACCACCCGGGCACCGAGGCCAGCGATCGCCGTGGCCTTGCCGCCCGGGGCGGCACACAGGTCGATGACGAGCTCCCCCGCCGCAGGCGCCAACCGTTCGACGACCTCCTGCGAGGCCGGGTCCTGGACGTAGCCGTCGTCGCGTTCATTGACGACGGCGGCCCGGTTCATCACCTCGAGCGCGGCGGTCGCCGCCTCGGTGCCGAGGTCGGCGGTGAGGGTGTCGACCAACCAGTCCGGATAGCTCAGGCGCACGGCCCCCGACGGCCAGCTGTCCTCGCCGGCCACCCGACCGGCATCCGCCGCTTTCCTGAGCACGGCGTTGACGACGCCGCGGCCGCGGCCCTTGACCGCGCCGACCGTGGCCCCGACCGCGGCGTGGCGGGGGGTGCCGAGGAACTCGAGCTGGTAGGCACCGAGGCGCAGGGCGGCCCGGACCTGGGGTTCGACCTCGGTCAGCAGGAA
>JAWSVN010000150.1:0-27572 GCA_033851875.1 Acidimicrobiales bacterium | reverse complement strand
GCTCAGGCGAGGCCGAGGACCTCGAGCATGGTCTTCCACTGGTGGCATCTTCGACAGCGAGGGGCGCCGTTGATGTCGACGGTCGAGCCGCCTCTCGCCGACGGCGTGATGTGGTCGATCTCGCAATCGATGCTCGGCGCATCACAACCCGGTTCGACGCAGCGTGGATGGCGCAACATGATGCCCAGCCGCAGCAGACCGGCGTAGAGGCGCCGCTTCTTCGAGATGTCGAACGACGTCGACGGCGCCGTGTAGAGGATCCGGCGAACATGGCCGGCGATCGCCATGCGCATCGCGATCACGGCCGGGATCGGGCGGCCGCGCATCGAGCAGGACCGGTGACGCTCGGCGGCGACGACGGCCTCCTCGATCTCCATCGGCTCGGGATCGCTGTGGAGGCGTTCGGTCTCCCGCATCAGCGTGTCGTGATCCAGCACGACGTTGACGACGAACGACCCCGACGGGTCGAGGCTGACCGCACCGGAGGTGACGAGCATGAACAATGCGTCGTGGCGGCGTTGGGCGTCGTTGCGGACCGCCTTGTCCCACGAGGCGTCATCGCCGTAGGTGGCGACCAGCTCGGCCCAGTCGTGGTCGCGCAGCTTCTTCACCATCACGGCGATGGCGTCGTCGAGAACCGCTCGAACCTCCGGGGTGGTGGTGAGCAGGTAGGTCGCCATGTCGTCGACCTGCGTGGAATGCAGGCCGCGCTTGTTGAACCGTCGGAGCGCCGCCTCTGCTGGGTCGACGTCGTCCATCAACTCGAGCAATGCCTGGAGTCGCTGGGTGAAGTCGGCCCAGTCCAGTTCCTGAGCCCATCCGACGATGGCCAGCTGGGCAGCGGTGACGGTGTCGGGCTGCTTGCGGAACGCGGCGAGAATCTCGCGCACGTGGTGGGGGCGGATCCGGAGCGTGACGAACGCTTCGAGCACGTCCGGGAGCTCGGCGAGCCGTACCCCGTCGTTGACGATGCCGCCGGCCATCTTCTGCGAGCGCCGCGTCTCGTGGGCGAACCAGCGAGAGGTGGAGGGCGAGGCGAGCGGTCCGACCGCGTCGGCGGTCGGCACGCCCGGATGGCGGGACTCGACCTCGGCCATCAGCATCGCTCGGCGTGCCTGCAGGAAGCAGAGATCGTCCTCGATCGCCAGCAACCGCTTGGCCAGTGCCTCGTCGGACAGCTCGGCGTCGTCGGCCGCCAACGATGCCCGATAGGAGAACGATTCCGCCGCCTCTTCCATGGTCCCCATCATGACGAAGGGGTATGACACTGATCTGTGGCGTCAAGCGTCCGGCGGTTCGTTGGCAACAACGAACCCCATGTGGGCAGAAACTGCCACGGAAGTGCGCCCGATCGACCCTCGGGACGTGCGCCGCTACGGTGCGGCCATGCGTCATCGCGACCCGGTTCTGATGGGCCCCGGCCCGTGCAATCCCTACCCCGAGGTGATGGAGGCCTACGCCCGTCCCGTCCTCGGCCACCTCGACCCCGACTTCATCACCCTGATGGACGAGGTCGGCGACCGGCTCCGGGCCGTGTTCAAGACCGAGAACCAGCTCACCTTCGCCGTCTCGGGCACCGGCTCGGCCGGCATGGAGGCCAGCTTCGTCAACTTCGTCGGCCCCGGCGACACCGTGGTGATCGGGGTCAACGGCGTGTTCGGCGGGCGCATGTGTGACGTCGCCGCCCGCTGCGGCGCCGAGGTGATCCGGGTCGATGCCCCGTGGGGCACCCCGATCGACCCCCAGGCCCTGCTCGACGCCCACCCGGCCCCGAAGCTGATCGCCGTGGTCCACGCCGAGACCTCGACCGGCATCCGCAACGACCTCGCCACCCTCGGCGCCAACAAGGGCGACGCCCTCCTCCTCGCCGACTGTGTCACCTCGCTCGGCGGCATCGACCTGCGGATCGACGAGTGGGGCGTCGACATCGCCTACTCCGGCACCCAGAAGTGCCTCGGCGTGCCGCCCGGTCTCGCCCCGCTCACCGTGTCGGACCGGGCGCTCGCCCAGCTCCGTGAGACCCCCGCGTCGTGGTACCTCGACCTCAACATGATCGCCAAGTACGTCACCGGCGACGGCGCCCGGGCCTACCACCACACCGCCCCGATCTCGAGCCTCTACGGCCTCCACGCCGGGCTCGGCGCCCTGCTCGAGGAAGGCCTCGACAACTCGTTCGCCCGCCATCAGGCCGTGGGCGACGCCCTCCAGGCCGGCCTCGTCGAGCGTGGCTTCGAACTCTTCGCCGCCGAGGGCAACCGCCTGCCCCAACTCACCTCGGTGTGGGTCCCGACCGACCGCCTCCCCGAGGGCATGAGCGAGGCCGACGTGCGACGCTCGCTCCTCATGGACTACGGCGTCGAGATCGGCGGTGGTCTCGGCGACCTCGCCGGCAAGGGCTGGCGCATCGGCCTGATGGGCCACACCGCCCGGCAGCGCAACGTCGCGTTGCTGCTCGCGGCGCTCGACGATCTGTTGGTCTGAGTGCAGCTGGTCTAGGCCGTGGGGCTGTTCAGCTTGTAGGGACTCGGCGGCCGGTGACCTCGGTCGGCGTGACCCGGAAGTAGCGGGTCTTCTCGCTGTCGGCCCAGGTGTCGACACCGCCGGTGTCCTCCACGTCGAGCAGTTCGTCGAGGGCGGTCACCTCGACCGCTGGGCCCTTCACCACCACGCTCCAGCCCGTGTGACGCTCCTCGTTGATCACGTCGACCTCGAAGGCGACGGCAGGCCCGAGGGTGGCGGCCGCCAGCTTGAGGCCGGCCGCGGTGTGGACGAGGATCGTCTCGTCGTGCACCCGGTAGTTGACCGGGAAGATGTCGGGGTGGTGGTTGATCGAGACGGCGAGTCGGCCGACCTCGTGTTCGCCGAGGAGTCGCCAGCACTCGTCGGTGCTGAGTGTCTCCAGTCCGGTGCGGGTGTCTGGTGTGGTGGTCATGTCTCCATCACGCCACGACACCCGCCCGGTGCCGTAGAGGCCGAGGTCCCTGGCGGGGTGACCCGAGCGACCTCAGCTCGCCGTCAGCAGGCGGTCACCAGCCCGTAGTGGCCGTCGTAGCGGCGGTAGAGCACGGCGCCTCGGCCCGTCGCCTCGTCGACGAAGAACACGAGTTCGTCACCGACGGCGTCGAGCCACTCCCGGGCCCCGTCGACGCTGAGCGTGCGAGCGTCAGCAGCCCGCAGCACCTGGTCGTCGCCGAGCAGCAGCGTGTCGCCGGCGCCGTCACCGAGGTCGGCGTCGTGGAACAGGAAGAAGTCGTAGCCGAGCTGGAACCGATCCCACTGCGCCTCCTCGAGCGTCGAGGGGGCCTCGGTGGCGAGGCTCACCTGACGGACGATCTCGCGTTCACCGGTCGGACGGTCGAAGAACGACGGGCGTGCGGTCGGCAGGTTGCCGTGTCGCCACTGTCCGGGCGCCGCCTCACGACCGTGGGGGTCGTGACGACGACGGTCGGTGCGGGCGTCGACCTGGTGACGCAGCTTCTCGCCGAGCCGCTCGACGGCCTCGGCGACCGAGGCCGCCCAAGTCTCCGCCCGCACCACCTCTCCCCGAAGGACGATCGTCGCCCGGAGCCGACGCACGTGCGCCGGATCGTTCGTGGGATGGGTCGACACCAGTGCGTTCACCGACGTGACCGGTTCCGACAGCATGCCGAGGGTCTTGTCGATGGTCTGCTCCACGAGTTCGAGGTCACGGTCGGTGACCTCGGCCTTGGCCGGCCCGGTCACCTCGAGGGCGACGGCGGGGACCGTGGTGGGCGCGGTGTCGAACGGTGCAGTCATGCGAGGCTCCTCCTCGTCGGCCCCGAAGGCCCGAGGACGCTTCGGAGCAATCTCTTGGGTGGAGGCATGATCGACGCGGGCGACAGACGGCCGTCAGAGGCGAAGGTCACCAGCGTGGCGGCGACAGCCGAGGTGACGGCGAGAGGGCCCTTCGACCCTGCCGGACCCGGGCGGTTCGATGTGTGATCGAGTCATGGCTGAACTCCGAACCGAACCACTCCCTCGGGTGGTCGACGATCTGATGACCGAGGACCTCATTGCGCTCGGCCCCGACGATCGAGTCGGCCGGGCCCGCGACCTGATGTTGGCACTGGGCGTCCACGCCCTCCCGATCCTCGACGAGGAGCGGACCGTCGGCATCGTCACCTCCACCGACCTGGTGGACGACTGGCCGGAAGACACCGAGCTGGCCGTGGTGATGAGCACCGTGTTGCTCGTGATCGACCGCAGCGCCGACCTGGCGGAAGCGGCCGAGACCATGCTGGCCCATCACGTTCACCATCTGGTGGTCATGGACTCGTCGGAGACCGTAGGCCTCGTCTCCAGCTTCGATCTCCTCCGAGCCCTGGCTGCCACCGCCCGAAGTCGGTGACTCTCCCTTCGGGCGCTGGTCCGCATCGTGTCGACGACGGCCCTCTGTCATCGAACGAGGGGTCGCGACACGCTGTGGGCCAGAACCGCGTGGGTCAGAACGATGTGGGCTGGCATCACCGGACCGTCGCCGAGACGCTGATCGCCCACCGGGTCGACGTCGACCTCGGGCTCGATGCCGACGAGGTCGTCGAGCGCCGGGCGCTCGCCGGGTCGAACGAGGTGGAGGCGGCCGGTGCGGCGTCTCCGTGGCCGATCCTGGCCCGCCAGTTCACCGGACCCCTGAGCCTGATCCTGTTCGTGGCGGTGGGGGTCTCGGCCCTCGTCGGCGAATACCTCGACGCCGGTGTGATCGGCGTGATCATCGTCGCCAACGGCGCCCTCGGCTTCGTCCAGGAGTGGCGAGCCTCGAAGGCGATCGAGGCGATGACGGCGATGCTCGTCCACCACGCCACCGTGCGCCGCGAGGGGGCAGCGAGCCGGGTCGACGCGTCCGAACTCGTGCCCGGCGACGTGGTCGTGTTGGCGTCCGGCGACCAGGTGCCGGCCGACCTGCGACTCGTGGCCGCCACCGACCTGACGATCGACGAATCGGCCCTGACCGGAGAGTCGGTGCCGGTCACCAAGCATCCCGACCCGGTCGACGAGCACACCCCGCTCGCGGAGCGGACGCCGATGGCCTACGTCGGCACTCACGTGCGGACCGGCCGCGGTCTCGGCGTGGTCTGCGCCACCGGCCGGGCCACCGAGTTCGGCAACGTCGTCTCGCTGACCGAGGCGGCCGACGACGCCGAGATCCCCCTGCAGCGGACCCTCGCTCGCCTCGGTCGCGCCCTCGGCGCAGCGGGCGTGTCGGTGGCGCTCCTCACCGTCGTCGTCGGCATCGCGGCCGGACGCGACGCCACCGAGATGCTCCTGATCGGCATCTCCCTCGCCGTCGCCGTCGTGCCGGAGGGCCTGCCGGCGGTGGTGACCCTCACCCTCGCCCTCGGCATCCGCTCGCTCGCCCGTTCCAATGCGCTGCTGCGACGGCTCGAAGCGGCCGAGACCCTCGGCGCCGCCACCGTCATCTGCACCGACAAGACCGGCACCCTCACCGAGAACCGGATGACCGTGCAGTCGCTGTGGCAGGCCGAGCGCGGCGTGGTGGCGGTCGAGGACCTCGGCCGCATGCCGACGACCACCGGCTTGGCCGCCTGGGCCGCAGCCGCGGAACGCTGCAACCACGCGGAACTCGGCGACGACGCGGCGGCCGACGTCGGCAGCCCGACCGAGGTGGCCCTGCTCCGCTTCAACCGCCGGATCGGTGTGGGTGACGGTTCGGGTGGCAGGGCCGACGAGATCGTGGCCGAACTGCCCTTCGATTCGGACCGCAAGATGATGGCCGTGGTGACCGAGCACCCCGGCGGCACCCGACTGTCGGTCAAGGGGGCACCCGAGGTGGTGCTCGCTCGTTGCGAGACCGTGCGGCGGCTCGACGGCTCGACCGACGCCCTCGACGACGATGGCAGAGCCGAGGTCACGGCCGCCCTCGCTGCGATGACGGCACGGGCCCTGCGGACCCTCGCCGTCGCTTCGGTCGACCTCGGCCCGGGGCCCGGTGGTGTGGACGGCGGTGGTTGGGAAACCGCCGACGCTGACACCCTCGGCGCAGCAGCGCGCGGCCTGGTGTTGGAGGGCATCGCCGGCCTCCACGACCCGCCTCGACCCGAGGTGCCGGCCGCAGTCGCCACGGCCCGCCGCGCCGGGGTGAAGGTCGTGATGATGACCGGCGACGCCGCCGCCACGGCCGCCGCCATCGCCCATGACATCGGCCTCCCGGCCGGACGGGACAGCCTCCCGGCGAGTCGGGTACTGACCGGCGGCGACCTCGACGCGATGGGCGATCGCGACCTGCTCGACGCCGTCGACGACGAGGTGGTCCTGGCCCGGGTCGCCCCGCACCACAAGATGCGGGTGGTGCGGGTGCTGCAGGGCGCCGGCCACGTGGTGGCGATGACGGGCGACGGCGTGAACGACGCGCCAGCCCTCGAACAGGCGTCGATCGGTGTGGCGATGGGGGAGCGGGGCACCGACGTCGCCCGCGAGGCGGCCGACGTGGTCCTCACCGACGACAACTTCGCCTCGATCGTGCTCGCGGTCGGCGAGGGCCGTCGCCAGTTCGCCAACATCACGAAGTTCGTGCGCTACCTGCTGTCGTCGAACCTCGGCGAGGTCGTGGCGGTCAGCGGCGCCGTCGCCCTCGGATGGCCGCTGATCCTGACGCCCGCCCAGATCCTGTGGATGAACCTCGTGACCGACGGAGCCACCGCCCTGGCCCTCGGCGTGGAGCAGCCCGAACCCGATGCGATGGACCGGCCGCCCCGCTCGATCGACGACGGCCCCCTCGATCGCCGGGGCGCCACCTCGATCCTGCTTGCCGGCGTGGCGATCGGACTCGCCTCGCTCGCCGTGTTCCACTTCGCGCTCGAGGCCGGCGTGACCGAGCCGAGGGCCCGCACCCTCGCCTTCACGCTGATGGTGATGCTCGAGATCGCCAACGTGCTCAACTTCCGGGCCGAGCGGCAGTCGCTGTGGCGGGTCGGGTGGGCCTCGAACCGGATCCTGCTCGCGGCCATGGGCCTCTCGGTGCTCGCCCAGGTGGCCGCCGTCCACATCGGCCCGCTGGCCCGAGCGCTCGACACCGAGCCGCTGGCCCTCAGCGAATGGCTGCTCCTCGCCGCCGCCGGCATCCCCCTGGTTGCAGCCGGCGAGGCCCTCAAGGCACTCGGTCGGGCCAGGGCCGGGGCCGGCGCCGAGACGAGAGGCGGCCGGCTCAGCCCTGAAAGGTCCAGTGCCAGGGTTCGCGCGGGACGTCGTTGACGAACCCGAAGCGGCCGGCGTTGGCCTGCATCCACCGCTGGGCATCGGCGTCGAGGTCGAGGTCGATCGAGATACCGAGACCGTGATTGCTGGTGCCGGGCACCGCGGCGAGCCCGCCCTCGTGGTAGAGCCCCAGCTCGTCGGCCAGGCGTTCCTGATCATGCAGGGGTCGGTACCCGTCGTTGACCTCGAGCGAGATGTCGTCGGCGGCGGCGGCTCGAGTCATGGCGGTGAACGCCGACGCCGCCTCGGGGGCCATGCGTTCGTCGGTGCCGGGCAGCGGGGCGAGGAGCTGTTCGGGGATCTGCCCGTTGCCGAACTGCGACAGGTCGACCCCGGTCGTCACCGGCCACGAGGTGCCGGTCTGGTTCAGTGTTGTTCGATTGAGCGCGCTCCCGAGCGCGGCGGTGAAGTCGTTGGCGGCCTGGGCGGACGAGGCCGGGGCAGGGGATGGCGCTCGACCGATCTTGGCGTCGAGTTCGGCCTGGCGGGCCTGGATCTCGGCGATCCGTGCGTGGACACCGGCGACGGGGCCGATGCCGAATGCGTCGGAACTCATGCGCGGAGTCTCGGCGCCAACGGGCCGGATGTGACTTCGGGCCCTTCTGAGTTCACCCCTTCGTTCCTACGTTCGAGGTGTACCCACACGCTCGCAGCTCGAAAGGGCTCACCTCGAAAGGACTGAACGATGAGCACCCAGGAGGCCCAACGACGTGCCGAACTGGTCGCCGGCCAGCCGATCACCGAAGTGCTGGTGCCGGTCGAGACCGGCCGCTTCCACGAACGGGGGCTGTCGATCGCCGCCCGGTTCGCCCTCCACTGGCAGTTGCCAGTGCGCCTCGTCCACGTGCGAGGCACCGACTCCGAGATCGATCTCGGCCTGTCGGACACCACGGATCGTTTCACCGCCCGCTATCCCGACCTCGAGGTCGCCGCCAGCGACATCATCTCCGACAGCGTGGCCGACGGCATCGCCGGCACGGTTCGTCCCGGTTCGCTGGTCGTGCTCGCCAGTGAGCACGCCTCGCAGTGGTCGGGCCTCGCCTCGGTGGCCGAGGACGTGATGCGCCTCGTCGACACCGCGGTCGTCGACCGCTTCGGCGGTTCGGGCAAGGGTGCCGTGCTGGTCTGCGGACCGGGGTGCCAGGAGCCCGTCGTCGACGGGCCGATCGTGCTCGCCCTCGACGGGTCGCCGCGCTCCGAAGGGGCGATCGAGACCGCGGTCGCGATGGCTCGCAACAACGAGCAGACCCTCCGCCTCGTCAGCGTGATCGACCCCAGCACGGTCGAACACCTGTCGCGCCTGCGGGCCCGGGGCCAGGAGGTGTCGGAGAACGCCTATCTGCGGTCGGTCGCCGAACAGCTCACCACCGACGAAGGCCTCGACGTGGCCTGGGAGGTGATCCACGAGAGCGATCCCGTGGCCGCCATCGCCGCCTTCGCCAACGGCCGTCGGGCCGCCATGGTCGTGGCCGCCACCCACGGTCAGACCGGCCTGGCCCGCCGAGTCTTCGGCAGCATCTGCATGGGTCTCGCGGAGCGGGGCCCCACGCCGGTGTTGGTGGTCAACACCTCCCGCCACGACGTCGAGCTGCCGTCGTAGCCGAAGCGGTCCCGTTCAACGCGGTCCCGTTCAACCGAGTCCCATGCCCCTGAAGGAGGTCGTCATGGTTCCCACCAGTGATTCCACCGTCCGTACCCCCCACTCGGTCGCCGACCTGATGACCGGTGACCTCATCACCCTCCTGCCGATCGAATCGGCAGCCCGAGCCCACGAGCTGCTCGTCGGGGCCGGCCTCCACGCCGTGCCCGTCGTCGACGAGCGGGGGACGGCGATCGGGATGGTGACCATGGCCGAGATCGGCCCCGAGCCCGACCTGTCGGTGCCCGTGGGCGACCTCATGGTCCGGCCGGTCGTGACGATCTCGTCCGACGCCACGATCGGCCAGGCCGCTGCGCTGATGCGTGACGAGTTCATCCACCACCTGGTGGTGACCGAGGGCGACAGCACCGTCGGCATCCTCAGCACCTACGACCTGCTCTTCGTGCTGGCCGGCCGGTGAGGCGCTCGGCACCCTGCGATGATCGGGTGATGATGTTCACCGAGATCGTCGTGCCCGTCGAAGACCCCGCCGCCCTCGACGGTGGCGGGGCCTGGGCGGCCCTGCTCGGGCCGACCCTGGGCCTCGACGTGCGCACGCTGCACGTCGAGGCGCCGGCCGGCGCGGCCGACAGCGTCGAGGACGCCATCGTCGCCCAGCTCGGGGAGCGTTCGCTCCTCGTGATGGAGAGCGAACACGCCGACCGCTGGACCGGTAAGGCGTCGATCGCCGAACACGTCGTCGACCGGTTCGGCCACACGGCCATCGTGATCGGGCCGACCTGCTGCGGCCGGGCGACCGGCAGCGTTCCCGAAGATGCCGCTCCCGAAGATGCCGCGTCGGAGATGCCGGCCGGGCCGATCCTGGTGGCCGTCGACGGGTCGCCCCGGGCCGAAGCCGCCCTCGAGGTGGCCCGCTGGCTCGGCGCCGCCCTCGGCCGTGCGGTCGAGGTGGTCCGGGTGGCCGCCGTGCCGATCGGCCGACCCGACGAGGCCGCCGCCCTGGTCACCGAGGCCCAACGCTACGTCGGGGGACTCCACGCCGACGCGTCGACCGTCGTGTCGTCCAACGACCCGGTGTCGGCGCTCGCCGACATCGCACAGCGCCGGGCGGCCGGGATGGTCGTGTTGGCGTCGCGCGGCGACCGTCAGAGCCCTCGCCCCACGATCGCCAAGACGTGCTCCGGTCTGGTCGCCGCCAGTCCGTGCCCGGTGATGGTCGTCGGCACCCTGGAAACCGAGGCGTCGTGATGCGGGCCGGCACCGCTCGGTCGAGTGCCGAACCCCTCGTGCAGCGCGTGGTGGTGGCCGTCGACGGCGCCGCTGAGCAACCGGTGATCCGAGCCGGCACCGTCCTGGCCTCGTGGTTCGACGCCGCCCTGCAGTTCGTCGCCGACGACGCCTCGCAGCGGCCCTACCTCGAGGCTCAACTCGGCAGCGTCGGTCTCGAGACCGCCCCGCTGGTGTTGCTCGACGCCCCCCACTTCCCGGCCGAGGTCGGCCTCCACGTCGAGGACGTGCCGAAGGCGCTGGTCGTCGCGGCCGCCGGGCCCGTCGGCCGCCGGGTGGCGGAGACGACGGCCACCCCGACCTTCCTGGCGCCGGTCGTCGACAGCGGATCGCGCCTGGCCGCCGGTCCCTTGGTTGTGTCGGTCGACGGCGACGCCCCGCCGTGGCGCCGCATGGCGCTCGCGGCCGCCTGGGCGGGCGCGCTCGACCTGCCGATCCGGTTGGTGGCCGACGCCGACCGCCGTTTCGACCGCCCGGTCGACGCCGCCGCTCGACACCTGCGGGCCATGGATCTCGTCGTGTCGGTCGATCGACTCCACGCCGATGGCGACCGGCCCGAATTGTTGGTGGCCCGCACCCATCGAGCGACCGCTCTCGTGGTGACCACCGACGACCTGCGGCATCGGGCACTGGTCGACGTGGCCGGGCGCACCGGTGTGGCCGTGCTCGTCGTGCCGGCGAACCCCGAGGTCGCGGCCGCCGGCACGGTCGACGCCGGGCCCACCCGCGCCGGTGCTCGCCTCGCCGCCACGCCGATCGAGACGGCGCTCGAACGCCTCGCGGCCACGGCGATCGGTCGACTCGCCTACCAGCGGCCCGACGGCACCCCACACGTGGTGCCCGTCCACTTCGCCACCCTCACCGGCCCGACCGCCACGTCGACCCTCGGCAGCGGCGATCTGGTGATCCGCAGCCTCGACGGACCCAAGGTCGAGGCCGCTCGACAGGGGCAGCCGGCGTGCCTCGAGGTCGACCACCTCGACCTCGAGGCGCGCACGGGCTGGAGCGTGGTCGTCCACGGCCGGCTCGAGCTCCTGAGCGACGCCGACACCCTCGAGGCGGCGTGG
The DNA here is from genome assembly GCA_033851875.1 of Acidimicrobiales bacterium. Lineage (GTDB taxonomy): Bacteria > Actinomycetota > Acidimicrobiia > Acidimicrobiales > SZUA-35 > JAWSVN01. The sequence goes on along the minus strand of JAWSVN010000150.1, from coordinate 16,385 downwards.
GCGGCCCACCCCGACCCCTGGGTCGAGGGTGCTCACGGCCACTGGGTTCGCTTGATCCCCGACGACGTCGGCGGTCGTGACCTGATGCCCTAGACGGAGCGGCGGCGTCGGTCGATGCTGGAGGCGGGACCCAGACCCGACGGCCACCTGACCAACACCGACCTGACCAACACCGAAGGAGGATGTCGTGCTCCGAACCGTTCCTCGAGTGGTGCTCGCACCCACCGACTTCTCCGATCTCGCCGAGGTGGGTCTGCGCCACGCCGTGGCGGCCGCCACCGCCCACGACGCGCGGTTGGTCGTGACCGTCAATCTCAACCTCCCGGAGCGGGCCCTCCTCGAGGCGGATGCCGAGGCACTCGACACGGGGGTGGCGACCGCCGCCGCCCATCGCATCGCCGACCTGATGGAGCGCCTCGCCCCCGGCCTGCACGTCGACACCCTCGTCACCGAACACGACACCCCGGCCTCCGGGGTGCTGTGGGCGATCGAGGAGGTCGCCGCCGACCTGGTCGTCATGGCCAGCCACGGGAGGACGGGTGTCGGGCGCTGGCTGCTCGGCAGCGTGGCCGACAAGGTCGTGCACGCGTCCCCGGTGCCCGTCACCGTCGTGCCGGTGCGAGGCAGCTGACCAGCCGGGGCGCAGCCGAGGGTTGACCTTCTCGACGAATGTCCGTATATTCGATCATATGGAAAACGGGCCCAAGACGAAGTCATCGCTGCCGACCGTCGCGATCGCCCCGTGGGCCACCCGCTACGACCGTGGTGACCTCAAGCCCGACCTGGCTGCTGGCCTGACCGTCGGGGCGATGCTCGTGCCGCAGGCGATGGCCTACGCCTTGCTCGCCGGGCTGCCGCCCGAGGTCGGTCTCTACGCCTCGGTCGTCCCGGTCATCATCTACGCCCTGTTCGGCAGCTCCCGCCAGCTCGCCGTCGGCCCGGTCGCCATCGTCTCGCTGCTGACCGCCGCCGGCCTGGCTCCGCTGGTCGAGGATGGCACCGCCGCCTACCTCGAGGCCGCCGCCCTGCTCGCCCTCATCGTCGGCGGCATCCACCTGGTGCTCGGACTCGGGCGGTTGGGTTTCGTCGTCAACTTCCTGTCCCACGCGGTGCTCGTCGGCTTCACGGCCGCCGCCGCCCTCATCATCGGGTTCAGCCAGGCCAAGCACCTGTTCGGCATCTCGGTGCCCCGCTCGTCGCACTTCTACGAGACCGTCCGCGACGTCGCCGGCGCCCTCGACGCCACCCACCTGCCGACCCTCGCCGTCGGACTCGGCTCGGTGATCACGCTGCTCGCCCTGAAGAGGTGGGCCAAGCGGGTGCCCGGCGCCCTGGTCGTGGTCGTCGGTGCCACCCTCGCCGTGCGTCTGTTCGGGCTCGACGACGAGGGCGTGAAGACCGTCGGGGAGATCCCCGATTCGCTGCCCGCCTTCGCCCTGCCCTTCGGCGGCCTCGACGACGGCACGTCCACCCTCGAGCTGGCCTGGAAGCTGGTGCCCACGGCGCTCGTGATCACCCTGGTCGGCTTCATGGAGTCGATCGCCGTGGCCAAGGTCTACGCCCGCCGCCACCGCTACGAGGTCCACGCCAACACCGAGTTGGTCGGCCTCGGCGCCGCCAACGTCGCCGCCGGCGTGTTCGGCGGCTACCCGGTCACCGGCGGCTTCTCCCGCACCGCCGTCAACGACACCGCCGGCGCCCGCACCCCGCTGGCGTCGCTGATCACGGCGACGATCGTGCTGGCCACCCTGGCCTTCCTCACGCCGCTGTTCACCTCACTGCCCAACGCCGCCCTGGCCGCCATCATCATCGTCGCCGTCACCGGCCTGGTCGACGTGGCCGAGATGCGCCACATCGCCACGGTCAAGCGCTCCGACCTGTGGAGCCTGGGCACCGCCTTTGCCGCCACCCTCGTGCTCGGCATCGAGCTCGGCATCGGCGTGGCGGTGGCGATGTCGGTCCTGGTGGTCTTCGCCCGCATGTCGACGCCCCACAGCGCGGTGCTCGGCCGGGTCGAGGGCACCACCAGCTACCGCAACGTGAGCCGCTTCCCCGAGGTGGTGTGCTGCGACGGGGTGCGGGTGGTCCGCATCGACGCCGCCCTCAGCTTCGTCAACGCCGTGAGCGTGAAGCGCCTCGTGCTCGACCACGCCGCCGCCCTCCAGGCCGGCTCGCCCCGAGCCGAGGCGGACGCCTCCGCCGAGGTGCCCCGCTGGGCGCTGGTGCTCGACGGGTCCGGCATCAACGACCTCGACGCAACCGGGTCCGACATGCTCGTCGACCTCGCCGACGAACTCGACTCGATGGGCATCGCCCTCCATCTCTGTGACATGAAGGGGCCGGTGCGCGACGTGCTGCGCCGGTCGGGACTCTGGGACCGCCTCGGCACCCGGGTCCACACCTCCACCCACGATGCCGTGCAGGCGATCGCCGCCTGCCGGCCCGGCCCCGCCGACCAGCGCCGGGCCGGGATCGACGATTCGCTCCCCGCCCAGGAGCGAGCTGTGCCCACCTCCCTCACGGATCCCGCCTCCCTCACCCTCCAGGAGACCTCATGACCGCTTCCACGACCTCGACGACCACCGGTTCCACCACCATCGCCGACGTGATCGACGTCTCCGACTTCCGTCGGATGCTCGCCGAAGAGCCCGACCTCCGGGTGCTCGACGTGCGTTCGGGTGGCGAGTTCGAGACCGTCCACATCCCCGGCTCCTACAACGTGCCGCTCGAGACCCTCGGCGAGCACGCCGCCGACCTGGCCGACGTCGACCACCCGGTCGTGCTCGTCTGCCAGAGCGGTGGCCGGGCCACCAAGGCCCATGGCGCCCTGCGGGGCAAGGGCAAGGAGACCGTCCACATCCTCGAGGGCGGCATGAACGCCTGGGAGGCCGCCGGTGGCGACGTGCTGCGATCGGCCAACCAGCGTTGGGCGATGGACCGGCAGGTGAGGTTCACGGCCGGCACGATCTCGCTGATCGGCATCCTCACCTCGATCTTCTTCCCGAAGGCGAAGTGGCTGGCCGGTGGCGTGGCCAGCGGCCTCGTGTTCTCCGCGGTGACCGACACCTGCGCCATGGCCCAGGCCCTGTCGAAGCTGCCCTACAACCGCACTGACCGGTGCGACATCGCCGGGGTGCTGCGCGACATGCAGGGCCCCAGCGCATCGAACGGCGCCGCACGATGAGCGCCGTACGCCACCGCGATCATCCGGTCGCCGACGTGGCCTCGATCGTCGACGCCGACACCCAGTGCGTCGACGTCCGTGAACCCGACGAGGTCGCCGGCGGCACGATCGACGGCTTCGTCAACATCCCGCTCGGCGCCCTCGGCGACCGGGTCGGCGAGCTCGCCCCCGACCGCCGGGTGGTCCTGCTCTGTCGGAGCGGCAACCGCTCCACCACCGCTGCGAAGTACCTGACCGCCAACGGGTTCACCGACGTGGTGAACCTGGCCGGCGGCATGTTGGCCTACGACCAAGGAGGACTGTCATGAGCCAGGCCACCACCACCGAACGTGTCACCACCGATCACCTCGTGATCGAGCAGTTCTACCTCGACTGTCTCAGTCTGGCGTCGTACCTCGTGGGCGACCGCACCACCGGCCGCGCCGTGGTGATCGACCCCCAGCGCGACATCTCGATGTACCTCGACGCCGCCGCCCAGCACGGCTTCACGATCGAACTCGTGATCGAGACCCACTTCCACGCCGACTTCCTGTCGGGGCACCTCGAGCTGGCCGAGGCCACCGGCGCCGACATCGTGTTCTCGTCGGTCGCCGAGACCGAGTTCGAGTCGCGGGGCGTGGCCGACGGCGAACGCCACTCGCTCGGCTCGGTCGAACTCGAGTTCCTCCATACCCCGGGCCACACACCCGAGTCGCTGAGCATCGTCGTCTACCCGTCGCCCGAGGACGCCCCCTACGGCGTGCTCACCGGCGACACCCTGTTCATCGGCGACGTCGGTCGCCCCGACCTGCTGGCGTCGATCGGGTTCACCCGCGACGAGCTGGCCGACAAGCTCTATCACAGCCTCCACACCAAGCTGATGCCGCTGCCGGACGCCACCCGCGTCTACCCGGCCCACGGTGCCGGCTCGGCGTGCGGCAAGAACCTGTCGACCGAGACGGTGTCGACGATCGGGGAGCAGAAGGCCGACAACTACGCCCTGCTCGCCCCGGACAAGAAGACCTTCATCGACCTCGTGACCGAGGGCCAGCCCCCGGCGCCCGAGTACTTCGTCTACGACGCCGTGCTCAACCGCAAGGACCGGGAGCTGCTCGACGAGCACGAGGCCCCCGACGCCCTCGATCTCGCCGCCCTCGACGCCGCCGTCGCCGCCGGGGCGATGGTGATCGACGGCCGTGACGCCGAGGAGTTCGCCCGGGGTCACCTGCAGGGGTCGGTCAACGTCGGCCTCGCCGGGCGCTACGCCGAGTACGCCGGGTCGGTGATCCCCCACGACGTCGACATCGTCCTCGTCGTCGACCCCGGCTTCGAGCTCGAGGCCAAGAACCGTCTGGCCCGCATCGGGTTCGACCGGGTGGTCGGCTTCCTCGAGCAGCCCCTCGCCGTGATGGCCGACCACCCCGATCGTGTCGGTCGGGCGTCGCGCCTCACCGTGGCCGAGCTCAAGCGGCGCATGGTCGATCTGCCCGATCTGCAGCTCGTCGACATCCGCAACGCCGGCGAGGTCGTGTCGGGCACGATCGAGGGGGCATCGCTCCTGCCGGTGGGCCAGCTCCCCGGTCGGGTCGACGAACTCGATCCCGATCGTCCGACCGTGGTGTTCTGCGCCGGTGGCTACCGCAGCTCGGTGGCCGCGTCGGTCTTGCGGTCCGAGGGCTTCGACGACGTCTCCGACCTGCTCGGCGGGTTCGGGGCCTGGATCGCCTGAGGCTCAGCCGACCGATCGTTCAGCTGACCAAGTCTTTCCGCCGGTTCTCGACGGCCTCCTCGAGCGCATCGAGGTGGCCGTCGAGCGGCGTTTTGCGTCGACTCGACGGCGTCGGTTCGGGATCGGGCGCGAAGGCGGCGCGCTCCAACGACCGGCCGGCTTCGTCGACGACCTCGGGGTCGACGCCGGCTCTGCGCAGATCGTCGAGCCGGTCGCGCAGCGTGTGGCTGGCCGTCCAGTCGAGCTCGAGTCGCTCGCCCAGGGCGTCGAGCCGTCGCTGCGGTCGCGGCAGCCGAACGAGGTGGCGGCGATGGTTGCGCCACGAGAGCAGGGCGGCGACCGCCGCCAGTCCGACGACGGCGACGCCGAGCGCGACGACCATCTGCTCGAAGCTGACGGCGAGGGGGTGTTCGGCGTCGGCGACGTCGAAGGCGTTGGCGCTCAAGGGCACCCCGGAGGTCGGGTCGAAGGCCTGCCAGCCGATGCCGGGGAAGTAGACCTCGGTCCAGGCGTGGGCGTCGGAGCCGCGCGAGAGCCACTGGCCGGTGGCGGTGTCGCGTTCGCCGGGGATGTAGCCGACGACGATCCGGGCGGGGATGCCGAGGGAGCGCAGCATCACGGTCATCGCCGAGGCGATCTGTTCGCAGTAGCCGCGGCGGATCCCGAACAACAGGTGGTCGACCGGGTCGACCCCGTCGGGGGAGGCGGCGTCCCACCGGTCGTACTCCACGTTGGCGTCGAACCAGTCCTCGAGGGCGGCGACCTTGTCGTAGGTCGTTGTCGCGTCGGCGGTGATCTCGCGGGCGAGGGCGGCGGTCTCGGGCGACACGTTGTCCTCGTTGGCGTAGATCTCGACCAGGTGGTCGGGGAGGAACGCCCCGGAGGTGTCGGCCGCTCGCAGGTCGGCCTCGTCGACCAGGCGAACCGAACTGATCACGGTCCAGGTGGCGCCGGCGGGGAGGCGGTCGGCGGGGATGATCACGTCGTCGAGCACGCCGTAGGTGCCGTCGAACTGGTCGTAGTAGATCGACTCGATCCGGGAGGCGCCGAGGAAGACGTCGAGGCCGCTCTGCTCGAGCTCGAACGTCTGGGCCACCTGTACCGACTCGCCGGGGATCGGGGCGGACGACATGCGGGTGCCGCCGGCCGGGAACGTGGCGCTCTGCCGGTCGAGGGTGTCGTACCAGTAGCGCCCGTCGTAGGCGTTGTAGGTCATGCCCCGCCAGTAGAGCTCGGCGTCGGCGGTGACCCGCAGCACCACCTCGTCGCTCAGGGTCGGGTTGTCGCCGGCATCGAGCACCCCGTTGAGGCCGGGGTGATCGCGACGAGGAGCGCCCTCGCCGTCGCCTCGACCGAATTCGATCGAGAACGAACTGCGATCGAAGGTCGGCGACATGCCGGCGGCGAACGTGGCGACGATCAGCATCATCACCAGGGCCGGCAGGGTCACCAACAGGTAGCCAGGGCGGCCCTTCGGGGCTGAGCCGTCGAGCGTGTGGTCGGCCGGGACGGTCGCCGGAAGGACGGCCGTCGCCGTCAGGAGGACCAGCACGACGAGTGCTGCGATCAGCTGGCCCGGCTGGGGTTGGGCGGCGCTGATCAGCGAGCCGTCGGCTCCTCCGGCGGCGAGGCCGAGGACGACGAGCAGACCCAGATCCGCGGCCCACACGTCGGCCCCCGAACGCGACAGGGCGCCGACGAGGACGATCGTCGCGGCACCCAACACGAGGGCCAGGGTCGGCGCCCGGTCGGCGGCGGCGACACCGGCGATGGCGAGGCCCATCATCGCGGCGACTGCACGGGTGCGAGGATCGGTTCGGGGTCGGAGCACCGGGAGTGCGACGCCGGCGACGAACGCTGCGAAGCCGAGCACGATCGCGAGGAACGCGTCGGTCACCGAGCCGATCACGAAGAACACGAACAGCATCTGGAGGAAGAGGCGAAGCCGCGACGCCGCGCTGCCGCCCTTCGTCTCGAGGATCGCCGGCGTCCCGCTCACGGCTCGAGCCCCGTGCCGTCGACACGCACGACGAACCGATGGTCCGGCGAGCTCGCGTTCGCGGCGGCAGACCGCTCGGCCGCGAGAACTGCGTCGGCGGCCGACGGGACGGCGTCGGCCAGGATGCCGAGGAGGGCGTTGGTGTCGGTGACGGTGTGGGCCTCGATCGCCGGCACGCCGAGGCCGGCATCGGTGGCGGTGACCAGGTCGATCGTCCAACCGCGACCGAGGGCGAGTTCGGCGAGGTAGCGGGCACGCCCGAGCACCTCGCACAGCTCCCGCTCGGTCACGGCGGTCGCCGCGATCTCGACCCGACGCGTCGTGTCGGGCTCCGCGATGCGGTCGGCGACGATCACGTCGCCCGCCCGCGCCGTGGCCGCCCAGTGGACGTCGCGCCGTTGGTCGCCGTCGCGCCACGGCCGCACCCCGACGACGTCGAGCTCGGCGGTGGCGGCGGCCTCGAAGCGGTCGAGGGCAGCGCGGCCGGCCTCGTCGCGGATCGCCGCGGGCACGACCAGGATCGGCTGCACGGGGGTGAACACGAAGCCGAGCACGGTGTGGGCGTGCATGAACACGCCACCGGTCTCGACCTCGAACGACACGGTGGCGAGGCGGCCTCGACGCTCGGCGACGACGGGCACGGCTCCGTCGATCAGGCGATCGCTCCAGAGCTTGGTGATCGACGTGAGTCCATAGACGAAGCGGCCCGCGGATCCGGCCCCGCGGGGCACGGCGATCCGGACCGGGACACTCGCCTGGGCCACGGGTTCGTCGAACCCGGCCGCCGAGGCCGGGGGGAGGTCGATGGTGCGGGGCAGCTCTGTCCACATCGAGATGCCGCCGCGGAGCCACTGGTTGACCACCAGGTCGGTGACGGTGGCCAGCAGGGTGAACACCAGCAGGATCCGCAGCAGCGTGGCGTTGGGGCCCAGCGCCAGCATGGCGAGGATCGGGGTGAGGCCGAGCAGGAGCCGCACGTGGTGCAGCAGGCGGATCTTGCGGGCCGCCAACTCGCCCTCGACGAACGACGGCAGGGGTGCCTCGGCGGCGGTCACGACCCCAGGGCGGGGGCGGGCACCCGGTCGACCAGCTCGGTGACCTCGGCGAGGTGGTGGTCGAGGCCGGCGGCCCCCTCCACCAGACGATGGGCCAGGCAGGCGGGGGCGAGGGCTCGCACGTCGTCGGGGACGACGTAGTCGCGGCCGTCGAGCACGGCCAGGCCGCGGGCCAGGCGCAGCAGCGACATCGACGCCCGCACGCTGAGATGGCCGACCGACCGAACGGTGTCGCAGACGTCGAGGGCGTAGTCGACCACCGGGTCGGCTGCGTGCACGGTCTCGACCGAGCGGCGCACGTCGGGCCACGCCGCGAGCGGGGCGACCGCCTCGATCCCGGCGACCGGGTCGTGGTCGGCGGGGCGACGCAGCAGTTCGCGTTCGGTGGCCCGGTCGACCCGGCCGAGCGACAGGACGACGTCGAAGCGGTCGAGCTGGCCGACGGTGAGTTCGAAGGTGCCGGCGGAACCGCTCGGGTTCATCGTCGCCACCACCAGGTAGGGGTCCGGCAGGGGGTGGACGTGGCCCTCGATCGAGATGCGGCGCTCGGCCATCACCTGGAGCAGGGCCGACTGGGTGCGGCTGCTGATCCGGTTGATCTCGTCGACGAGCACGACGTTGCCGACGAGGGGGCCGGGGCGGAACCGCCATTCGCCGGTCGCCTGATCAGGGATCACGGCGCCGGTGAGGTCGGTCGGGAGCAGGTCGGGGCTGCCCTGGATGCGACGGAACCGCCCGCCCATCGTCTGGGCCACGCCGGCCGCCAGCGTGGTCTTGCCCACACCGGGCTGGTCGTGGAGCAGGACATGGGAGCCGGTGAGGACGGCGGCGGCCACCAACCGCACGGCGCGGTCCTGGCCCAGCAACACGGCACCGAGCGAGGCCTCGAGGCGCGACGCGAGGTCGGGCAGCATCGACCGGGTGTCCGGGTTGGTCATCGCCGTCATGGTCAGGTCAACGGACCGTCACGGCGCTTCCTTGAGCGGTTCAGCGGGCCAGGTCGGCGATCGCAGCGAGGTCGGTGACGACGTGGTCGACGGACAAGGGCCGCTCGATCGGCTCGGCAGGCCGCACCCCCAGCTGGGGGGCGTACCAGCAGGTCACCATGCCGAAGGCGCGTCCGCCGGCCATGTCGGAGGTGAGGCTGTCGCCGACCATCAGCGACGCCGCCGGGTCAGGGCGGTCGAGCTCGGCGAAGAGCCGCTCGAAGAACGCCGGCGACGGCTTGGCGTGGCCGAGCTCGCCGGAGATCGCCACGGCGTCGAAGTAGCGGCCGAGGTCGAACTGGTCGAGACGGGCCCGCTGCACCTCGCCGTAGCCGTTGGAGGCCAGCGCCATCCGCACCCCCGACGACGCCAGGGTGTCGAGCAGGTCGCGCGCCCCGGGCAGCAGGCCGCCGAGCCCGCCGAGCAGGGCGAGGTAGTCGACCGCCATCGCCGCCGGGTCGGCCGACAACCCGGCCCGCTCCACCAGCAGCTCGAACCGCTCCTGGTTGAGGGTGGCGAGGGTGAGGGTGCCGTCCTCGAGCCGCCGCCACAGGGGCGCCGCCCACTCGCTGAAGCGGTCGACGAGGTCGCCGTCGGGGTCGGGCACCCGGTGGTCGTCGAGCAGGCGTTCGAACGCCAGGTGTTTCGAGAGTTCGAAGTCGAACAGGGTGTGGTCGAGGTCGAAGACGACGACGTCGAAGGGTGGGGGCACCGGCCCAGTGTGTCGGATCGCGGCCCGAGGTAGGTCCACCGGCCCGTGTCGTGGGTGGTCGCGTGCGTCATCTGTCCCGAATGGGGAACCGTCGATGGTCCGCGCAGCTCCGAGGTGGCACCATTGGGCTGTTCGAATCCCCCACACGTCCGGCAACGTCGCCGGATGGAAAGCGCGGTGCTCCACCCATGAACCCCGAACAGCTCGCCCAGATCACGACCGGCAACGGTTTCATCGCCGCTCTCGACCAGAGCGGTGGCTCGACCCCCAAGGCGCTGGCCGCCTACGGCATCGAGGCCGACGGCTACAGCGGCGACGAGGAGATGTTCGATCTCATCCACGCCATGCGGTCCCGCATCTGCACCTCCAGCGCCTTCACCGGCGAGAAGGTCGTGGGCGCGATCCTGTTCGAGATGACCATGGACCGCGAGATCGAGGGCAAGGGCTCGGCCGCCTATCTGTGGGAGGACAAGGGCGTGGTGCCCTTCCTGAAGGTCGACAAGGGCCTGGCCGACGAGGCCGACGGCGCCCAGCTGATGAACCCGATGCCCGAGCTCGACGCCCTGTGCGAGCGGGCCGTGGCCAAGGGCGTCTTCGGCACCAAGATGCGGTCGGTGATCAAGGTCGCCGACGCCGCCGGCGTGAAGGCGATCGTCGAGCAGCAGTTCGAGGTCGGCAAGCAGATCCTGGGCCACGGCCTGGTGCCGATCCTCGAGCCCGAGGTCGACATCCACAGCCCGTCGAAGGCCGAGGCCGAGGCGTTGCTGCGCGACGAGATCCTCGCCCAGCTCGACGCCCTCGGCGACGACCAGCAGATCATGCTGAAGCTGTCGCTGCCGAGCGAGGACAACTTCTACCTGCCCCTCGTCGAGCACCCCAAGGTGATCAAGGTGGTCGCCCTCTCCGGCGGATACAGCCGTGAGGACGCGAATGCCATCCTCGCCCGCCAGAAGGGCATGATCGCCAGCTTCAGCCGGGCCCTGACCGAGGGGCTGTCGGCCCAGCAGAGCGACGACGAGTTCGACGCCACCCTGGCCTCGACGATCGACTCGATCCACGCCGCCTCGATCGCCGGCTGACAGGGCGGGGAGTCGCACGTGCCAGACTGACGGCGCGTGCGTCACGAGAAGCTCCTCGCCATCTGCATCTCCACCCTGCTGGTGACGGCGGGGCAGGGGGTCGTCAGCCCGATCCTGCCGCTCTACGCCAAGGAGTTCGACGTCTCCACGGCGATGGTGGGCCTGACGATCACGTCGTTCGGGCTCGCTCGGCTCGTCTCCAACGTGCCGGCCGGGATGTTCGCCGACCGGCGGGGTCGGCGGATCCTCCTGGTCGGCGGTCCCCTCGTCACCGCCGTCGGCATGGCCGGATCGGCGGTGGCGGGGTCGATCTGGTGGCTCCTCGTCTGGCGCTTCGTCGCCGGCGCCGGCTCGGGGGTCTACATGACCGGGGCCCAGATCTACCTGGTCGACATCGCCGACCCGTCCGAACGCGGGCGCTACATGGCGATCAACCAGGGCGCCCTGCTGGTGGGGTTCAGCGCCGGCCCGGCCCTCGGCGGGGTGTTGTCGGAGGCCTACGGGCTCAGCACGCCGTTCCTCGTCGTGGCGGTCGCCGCCGCCCTCACCGCCCTCTACGGGGCCCTGCGGCTGCCCGAGACCGGCAAGGGTGGCTCGCCGCCACCGAGCGGCAACGGGGTCGACCGGCAGGCCCTGCTCCGGTCGCCGGCGCTGTTGGCGGTCGGATTGGTGTCGATGTCGATCTTCTCGATCCGGGCGGGGGTCCGCCAGGCCCTGGTGCCCCTCGAACTCACCGACCGGTTCGGCTGGGCCACCGACGACATCGGCCTGCTCTTCACCGCCCTCGGCGTGATCGGTCTGGTGTTGATCGTGCCGGCTGGGTGGAGCGTCGACCGGTTCGGGGCTCGGGCCGTGATCGTGCCGACCGCGTTGGCCGGGGCGCTGGGCATCGGCGTGGTGGCCGCGGCGGGGTCGATCTCGGTCTACGTCGCCGGCTTGGCGATCGCCGCGATCGGCACCGGCGTCACCGGGCCCGCTCCCGCCGCCTTCGTGGCCGACCTGGTCGACGACGCCGACCGGGGCGCCGCGATGGGTCTGTATCGGACCCTCGGCGACGCCGGCGTGGTGGCCTCCCCATTCCTCAGCGGGGCGCTGGCCGACGCCACCTCGTTCTCGACGGCGATCATGGCCAACGCCATCTTCGTCGCCCTCGCCGGGGTGACGTTCTTCGTCGTCACCGCCCCGCGAGCCGGATCGACGAATCTGGTTTGATCCGGGTCCGGGGGCGGGATACTGCGGGGGTGTCCGCAGCAGCCTCGGCGACCCGAGGCATCCGGTGAAGCTCGACGACAAGCGGATCACCCGCCCCGGCGCGCTGATCGTCGCCTACTTCGGCGCCACGATCGCGCTCGGCACCGTGCTGTTGTCGTTGCCGGTGGCCCATCGGGCCGGCGCAGAAGGAGTCGGCTGGAGCGACGCCTTCTTCACCGCCGCCTCGGCGGTCACCGTCACCGGCCTCGTCGTGGTCGACACCGGGGCGTCGTGGTCGCCCTTCGGTGAGCTCGTCCTCCTCGCCCTGATCCAGATCGGTGGGCTCGGCATCATGACGATGGCCGGCTTCGTCGGGCTGATCGTCAACCGACGCCTCGGCGTGCGATCCGGGCTGCGGGCCGGCGCCGAGATCGGGCTCACCCACCTGGGGGTGCTCCGCACCCTGATCCGCGACCTGGTCGTCTTCGTCGTCGTCGCCGAGACCGTGGTCGCCGCCCTGCTCACCGTCCGGTTCATGATCCAGGGGATCAGCCCGTTCCGGGCGTTCCATCTCGGGGTGTTCCACGCCGTCTCCGCATTCAACAACGCCGGCTTCTCGATCTTCCGGACCGGGCTCGAGGGCTACGTCGGCGACTGGTTCGTGTGCCTGGTGATCGTCGCTGCGTTCGTGCTCGGCGGCCTCGGCTTCCCCGTCGTGTTCGAGCTGGCCCGCTCGTGGCGGACCCCTCGGCGCTGGTCGCTCCACACCAAGGTCACCCTCGCCGTCACCGGCCTGCTGTTGGCCGTCGGCACCGCGGCGATCGCCGTGATCGAGTGGACCAACCCGGCGACGATGGGCGGCCTGCCGGCCGACGAGCGGGTGCTGTCGGCGTTCTTCCAGTCGGCCACCACCCGCACCGCCGGGTTCAACACCCTCGACCTCGGGGCGATGCGGCCGGCGTCGTGGTTGGTGTTCGTGCCCCTGATGGTGATCGGCGCGTCGAGTGCGTCGACGGGCGGCGGCATCAAGACCTCGACGATCGCCGTGGCGGTGCGGTCGACGCTCGCCGAGGTGCGGGGCGACCGCCACACCACCTTGTTCGAGCGCACGATCCCGATCGGTCTGCAGCGTCAGGCCCTGTCGCTGGTGATGGCCGCCCTCGCCACGGTCGGCGCTGCGACCTTCGCGCTCGCCGTGCTCCAACCGTCGGTCCCCCTCGGCGAGCTGCTGTTCGAGGCGGCCTCGGCGTTCGGCACCGTCGGGGTGTCGACCGGGGTCACCACCGAGCTGTCGGGCCTCGGTCGGGCCGTGGTGATCGTGTTGATGTTCATCGGCCGAGTCGGGCCGATCACCTTCGGCACCGCCGTGCTCCTGCGGCCCGAGCCGAAACGTTTCTCCTATCCCAACGAAGAACTGCTCGTCGGCTGAGCCCAGCCGTCGCCGCGATGCAGAACGCCCCCGGAGGTCCCGCCGTGCCCCACCGCCCATTCCTGCCGAAGTGGAATCAACGAGACGGGCTGCCCGAGGTGTCGGCCCAGTCGGTGTTGATCGTCGGTCTCGGTCGATTCGGCACCGCCCTCGGCACGACGTTGATGGAGCTCGGCAAGGAGGTGCTCGCCGTCGACACCGACCAGGCCCTGGTCGATCGGTGGGCCGAGCACTTCACCCACGTGCGCACCGCCGACGGCACCAGCGCCGCCACGCTCGAACAGCTCGGGGTGCGCGACGTCGACGCGGCGGTGGTCGCGATCGGCACCGGAATCGAGGCGTCGGTGCTCACCACCGCCGCCCTCGTCGACCTCGACGTGACGCAGATCTGGGCCAAGGCGATCACCAACGAACACGGCCGCATCCTCTCCCGGGTCGGCGCCCACCACGTGGTCTACCCCGAGCGGGAGATGGGGGAGCGGGTGGCTCACGTGGTCGCCGGGCAGGTGATCGACTACTTCGAGCTCGACGACGGGTTCGTCCTCGTCGAGATGGCGGTGCCCCGCGAGTACGTCGGGGTGGCGGTCGGCGACAGCGACATCCGCCAGCGCCACGACGTCACCCTCGTGTGCATCAAGCCGGCGGGCGGGGCCTTCACCTATGTGACTCCCGAGACCGTGCTCGGCCGCGACGACCTGCTGGTGGTGGCCGGCACGGTCGACCGGATCGACCGGTTCGCCGGGCGGTGACCCGCGTGGGGCAGACTCGACCCATGAGCGACGCCGCCGACCGTGCTGATCGAGCCGCCGAATGGGACGACCTGCGGGCGCGCTATCTGCGGCCGGCAGGGGAGCGGCCGGCGTCGTCGGCGGGTGGCGCCCACCACATCGCCCTGATCGCCAGCGACGTCGAGCAGACGATCCGCTTCTACCAGGACGTGCTCGAGTTCCCCCTGACCGACCTGTTCGAGAACCGTGACTACCCCGGGTCGACCCACTTCTTCTTCGACATCGGCAACGGCAACACGATCGCGTTCTTCGACTTCCCCGGCCTCGGTCAGGACGACTACGCCGAGGTGCTGGGCGGTCACCACCACCTGGCGATCTCGGTGACCCCCGAGGCCCAGGCCCGGTTGCGGGCCAACCTGGTGGCGGCCGGCGTGGAGATCGACTTCGAGCACAAGACGTCGATCTACTTCCGGGGCCCCGACGGCGAGCGCCTCGAACTCCTGGCCGAGCCGCTCGGCACGATGTACGGCAGCACGGTTCTCTGAGAAGGCCCGTCCGTAGGCAGCGCGGGCGTCGCCGAACTGTCACACAGAAGCGTGACGTCGCGGGTGTAGGGCGGGTGGAAGTGGGATAGAACTCCCGCGTGACACCAACCACGGTGATCGGTTGGCGCGAATGGGTGGGCCTGCCCGACCTCGGCGCCTCGTGGATCAAAGCCAAGTCCGACACGGGCGCTCGCTCGTCGTCCCTGCACGCCTTCGACCTGGAGCACTTCACGCGTGACGACGCGCCGTGGGTCCGGTTCGAGATCCATCCGTGGCAGCGGTCGAAGGCCGACGCGGTGGTGGCCGAGGCCCCGCTGGCCGACCAGCGGGTTGTGAAGTCGTCGAGCGGTTCGGGGCAGCGGCGGGCCGTGATCCGCACCACGCTTGCACTCGGCGGGTTGCGCTACCCGATCGATCTGACCCTCACCCGTCGCGACGAGATGGGCTTCCGGATGCTGCTCGGACGTGAGGCGATGCGCCGGCGGGTGGTGGTCGATCCCGGGTCGTCCTACAAGCTCGGCCGCCCGCCGCTCGAGGTGCGCCGCTCCAACCGGGCCCCCGAGGAGGACGACGTGCTCGACGAGGTAGGCGAATGAGCACCCGTCGCGCACCGTTCGCGCTCGGCGAGCTCGAGGTGCGGCCGGGCCGCCGGGGCTCGGTCGAGCTGCCCCTCGGCCGCCTCGTCACCGGCACCCCGCTGTCGCTGCCGGTCCTCGTCCTCCACGGCCGCGAGCCGGGTCCGACCATCTGGATCAACGCCGCCATCCACGGCGACGAGATCAATGGCGTCGAGATCATCCGCCGGGTGCTCGAGCGGCTCGACACCAAGGCGTTGCGGGGCACGATCATCGCAGTGCCGATCGTGAACCTCCACGGCTTCATGACCGGCGACCGCTACCTGCCCGACCGCCGCGACCTCAACCGGTCGTTCCCCGGTTCGCGCCGCGGCTCGTTGGCCGGACGCATCGCCCACCTGTTCATGGAGGAGATCGTCTCGAAGTGTTCGGTCGGCATCGATCTCCACACCGGGTCGGCCCACCGCACCAACCTGCCCCAGATCCGTGCCGACCTCACCGACCCGACCACCGAGGCGTTGGCCGAGGCGTTCGGGGCGCCGGTGATGCTCCACGCCGCGATCCGTGACGGGTCGCTGCGCCAGGCCGCCGGCGACGCCGGCGCCGTGGTGCTGCTCTACGAGGGCGGCGAGGCGTGGCGGTTCGACGAGACCGCGATCCGGTTCGGCGTCGACGGCACCCTGCGGGTGCTCGGCGCCCTCGACATGATCGACCCCGTCCCCCCGGCCGGAGCGCCATCCAAGCGCAGCACCGGATCGAAATGGGTGAGAGCGAACCATTCGGGTATCGCGCAGATCGCCGTCGAACTCGGCCAGCCCGTCGCCGCCGGTCAGCCCCTCGGTCGCATCCACGACTCGTTCGGCAAGCGGCTCGGCCAGATCAAGAGCCCGCTCGACGGGGTCGTGATCGGCATGAACCTCGACCCCCTCCTCAACCGCGGCGACGCCGTGGTCCACGTCGCCGGGATCACCGACGAACCAGCAGAAAGGCCCGCCCCATGAAGCTCGCCATCCTCTCCCGAAGCCCCGAGGCCTACTCGACCAAGCGTCTCAAGGTCGCCGCCCTCGAACGGGGTCACGAGGCCAAGATCCTCAACACCCTGCGGTTCGCCATCGACCTGAGCCGTGACGAGCCCGACCTGCAGTACCGGGGCAAGCAGCTGTCGGACTACGACGCGATCCTGCCCCGGATCGG
>JAWSVN010000149.1:0-9344 GCA_033851875.1 Acidimicrobiales bacterium | reverse complement strand
GGGCGCGTGGGGCCGTGTGGTTGACCCAAGCCCGAAGAGCGTGGGGCCGGAAGAGCGTGGGGCCCGAGGAGCGTGGGGAGCGGGGGCCGAAAGGGTCAGGCGGTCAGGACGAGTTCGCGCAACAGGTCGAGCCCGATCGACCCGCACCCGAGCACGGTGGAGTGGAACGCCTTCAGATCGAAGTCGCCCCGGGCCTGCACCTCGGCCCGCAGGTCGAGGATCGCCCGTTCGCCGACCTTGTAGCTGATCGCCTGGCCCGGCCAACCGAGGTAGCGGACGATCTCCGACTCGGCCATCGCCGGGGCGACGTGGGCCACGTCGGTCATCATCTCGACCGCCAGCTCGTAGGTCCAGGCCTCCCCGGGATGGAAGGGCGCGTCGTCGGGGATCGCGAAGCCACAGTGCAGGCCGATGTCGATCACGACTCGACACGACCGCATCATCTGGCTCATCAGGAGCCCGACCTCGTAGTCGGGCTTCTCGTAGTGACCGAGCTCGCCCATCAGGTGTTCGGCGTAGAGGGCCCACCCCTCGCCCGACCCCGGGTACCACACGAGCAGCTTGTGATAGCGGCTGAGCTCGTCGCCCATCGTGGTCTGCGCGCCGATCTGGAGGTGATGGCCGGGCAGCCCCTCGTGATAGGCGGTGGCGATCTCCTCGTAGAGCGGGAACGAGTCGCGCCCGTCGACCGGGTACCAGACCCGCCCCGGCTTGGAGAAGTCCTCGGACGGGCCCGTGTAGTAGGGAGCGGCGGCGCCGCCGGGCGGCGCGGTGACCACCTCGAGGGTGCGAATGCGCGGGTCGATGTCGAAGTGGACGCCGTCGAGCGCCTCCATCGCCGTCGACTGGCGGGCCTGCATGATGGCGATGAACTCGTCGACGTCGGCCGCCGCCCGCTCCGGGTCGGAGGTGAGGAGGTGGAGGACGTCGTCGACCGATGCGTCGCGGTCGATCTTGGCGCAGGCCGCCACCAGCGCCTCGCTGATGCGGGCGATCTCACCCCAGCCCCAGGCGTAGGTCGCCTCGGGGTCGATCGTGGTCCCGAGGAACTGCGACGCCGAACGCACGTAGCGGTCGGTGCCGACGCCGTCGGCCTCGGGCGCGGCCGGGAGGTACATCGCTTCGAACCAGTCGGTCATGGCCCCATAGGCGGCCTTCGCTGCGGCGATGCCGGCGTCGAGGCGGGTGGCGATCTCGGGATGCTCGTCGGCGAGCGATGAGTCGTCCCACTCGGCCCGAAGACCGTCGAACGACGAGCCGTCGCCGGCGGCCTGGCGTCCCTGGTCGATCGCGGCCCGCACCTGTCGGGCGGAGGCGACACGTCCCTCGTCGAGGCCGGCCTGCAGCGCGGCCCGGTACGACGCCAGCGCCTCGTCGATCGTCTCGAGGCGGGTGAGCAGGTCGTGCCAGTTCGCGAGGGTCGCCTTCGGGGCGGAGTCGAAGGTCAACCGGATGCCTTGCCAGGGCGAGACGATGTTGTTGACGTCGGCCTTCCAGTCGCCCTGGTCGATGCGGGCGATCGCCAGTTCGCACTCGTCGAGCAGGACCCGCGTCGCGACCTCGTCGCGTCGCGAGACCGCCTCGCAGGCGCGGGCTTGCCCGGCCAGGTCGGCGAAGAAGGCGCGCTGTGCGACGACGCCGGCGGGCGACAGGTCGTCCCACCGGTCGTCGTGCCCCTCGAGGCCGTAGGCCGTCGCCGTGGTGGGGTTGCGCGCCGCGAACTCGTCGACCGCCGCGTGGGAGAGCTCGAAGATGTTGGTCATCGCCTCAGTCTGCCAGCCGACACTGCGCCGGGTCCGGCGGATCGCCGGTCAGGTGTCGCAATCACCCCTCGAGATCGACGACCACCAGCTCGATTCGATCGTCGGTGGCCGCGATCTCGACGACGTCTTCGGTGCCGACGCGGGCACGCCACGGGCGGTCGCCGCCGTCGCGGGTCACGGTCACGGTCCCGCCGGAGCGGCTGGCCGTGAACACGACGCCGCCGCTGCCGTCGGGGCCCGGCACCCGAGCCGAGGCCGTCGCCCCGTCGTCGAGTTCGTAGACGGTGACCGTCAGGTCGTCAGTGAGGTCGCGGTCGGGGCGCCCGTCGGGCCCGGTGACCAAGACCGTGCCGGGGCGCACCAACACCGGGAGGCTGAACACCGAGTGCTGCTCGGTGCGCCATCCCGGCCCCTCGATCACCTCGCCCTCGCCACCCTCGTCGCCGAACAGTCGGGTCCAGCGGCCGGCGGGCACGTAGTACTGCACCGTCTGGTCGGGCCGGAACAGCGGGGCGACCAGGAGGTCGGCGCCCAGCAGGTACTGCCGGTCGAGGTAGGCGCAGGCCGGGTCGTCGGGGAACTCGAGGACCATCGCCCGCATCATGGGCACGCCGCGTTCGTGGGTCTCGACCGCGAGCCCCCACAGGTGGGGCATCAGCTCCATCTTCCGGCGGGTGAAGTGGCGCAGCACGTCGACCGACTCGTCGTCGACGAGCCACGGCACCCGGTACGACATCGAGCCGTGGAGCCGGCTGTGCGACCCCAACAGGCCGAACGCGATCCAACGCTTGAACAGCTCGGGGTCGGGCGTGCCCTCGAAGCCGCCGATGTCGTGGCTCCAATACCCGAAGCCCGACATGCCGAGTGAGAGCCCACCGCGGATCGACTCGGCCATCGCCTCGTAGGTCGACTCGGTGTCGCCGCCCCAGTGGACGGGGAACTGCTGGCCGCCGGCGGCCGCCGACCGGGCGAACACCACCGCCTCGCCCTCGCCCCGGTGGCGGGTGAGCAGCTCGAAGACGGTCTCGTTGTAGGCGTGGGTGTAGACGTTGTGGAACAGCTCCGGGTCGGAGCCGTCGTGGTAGACGACGTCGGTCGGGATCCGCTCACCGAAGTCGGTCTTGAAGCAGTCGACGCCCATATCGAGCAGCGGCTCGAGCCGTTCGGCGAACCAGGCACAGGCCGCCGGGTTGGTGAAGTCGACCAACGCCATCCCGGGCTGCCACTCGTCCCACTGCCACACCCGGCCGTCGGGTCGGGTGACGAGGAAGCCACCCTCGACGCCCTCGTCGAAGAGCGCCGACTCCTGGGCGATGTAGGGGTTGATCCACACGCAGATGCGCAGCCCCTTGGCCTTGAGGCGGGCCAACATCGCTTCGGGGTCGGGGAACGTCGCCGGGTCCCACACCAGATCGGTCCACTGGAAGCCGCGCATCCAGAAGCAATCGAAGTGGAACACGCTCAGCGGCAGGTCACGCTCGGCCATCCCATCGACGAACGACGAGACGGTCGCTTCGTCGTAGTCGGTGGTGAACGACGTGGTGAGCCACAGGCCGAACGTCCAGGCCGGCGGCAGCGCCGGCTTGCCGGTGAGGGTGGTGTAGCGCTCGAGGACCTCGAGGGGCGTGTCGCCCTGGATGATCACGTAGCGGAGCTGGTGGTCCTCGACGCTGAACTGCACCCGCCCGACCGTCTGGGACGCCACCTCGAACGACACCCGGCCCGGGTGGTCGACGAAGACGCCGTAGCCCTGATCCGACAGGTAGAACGGCACGTTCTTGTAGGCGAGCTCGCTGGCGGTGCCGCCGTCCGCGTTCCAGATGTCGACGACCTGACCGTTCTTCACGAGCGGCCCGAACCGTTCGCCGAGACCGTAGAGGTGCTCCTCGACGCCGATGGCGAGCTGCTCGACCATGTGGTGCTCGGGGCCTGACGGGCCGTCGCGCTCGACGATGGCGAGGTCCTTGAACCCCGAGCCGGTGAGGCGGCGACCGTCAGCCGAGAAATCGAGGCGCCAGTCGTCGCGGTCGATGGTGGCCTGCAGCGTTCCGCTCGTGACCATGACGGTGTCGTCGTCGATCGACACGTCGGGTGCGAACGGCGCGAGGGTCGGCTTGGTCGGAGTGGCCGAGCGCCGCACCGACCCCCGATGGTGTGTGACCTCCACGGCGATGGCGCCCTCCATCGGGGCGCTCAACTCGACGCTGAACACCAGGCCGCCGAGGGTGTCGGCCCGGCCGCGGATCCGCTTGGCCGGCGCGAGGAGGCGGACGCCGTCGTCGGTGGGTTCGGCTCGTTCGACGTGTTGGGGGTGATGCGCGGTGACACCGTCGCGGACGCGCCAGTAACCGTCTTTGAACTGCATGGAGATCCTCAGGCTTGAACGGGGGAGGGGGAGACGAACGACGGCAGGGGTGGCGCCGGCCGGACGGGCGTCACTTGACGGCGCCGGCGACGACGCCCTTGACGAGCGACCGTTGGAACAACAGGAAGAAGATGAGCGCCGGCACCATACCGAGCAGCGCCGAGGCGCTCTGGGCGGTGGCGTCGACCATGCGCTGACCCTGGAGCACGCCGAGGGCGACCGGCAGGGTCTGCACGTCGTTGGAGATCAGGAACACGAACGGGATGAAGAACTCGTTCCACGTCCAGATGAAGAAGAACACGAACAGGACCATCAGCATCGGGCGCACGATCGGCACGACCACCCGCCACAGGATCTGGAACCGGGAGGCGCCGTCGATCCTGGCCGCTTCGAGGAGTTCGGTGGGGAAGGCGCTGAGGGCCGACGACAGCAGGTAGGTGCCGAACGCGCTCTGGATGGCGACGAAGATGATGATCACCATCAGCCGGGTGTTGTAGAGCCCGACCTCCTTCGCCGCGTAGTAGAGCGGGTAGACCAACGCTTCCTGGGGCAGGGTGTTGGCCAGCAGGAACACGGCGATCAGGAAGTAACGGCCCCGGACCCGGCCGATACCGAGGGCGTAGGCGTTGAACACCGAGATCGTCACGGCCAGCACCGACACGGTGAGGCTGATCACGAGCGAGTTCCACAGCTTGCGGGGGTAGTCGATCCGTCCCCACAGGGCCCGGATGCCGTCGAGGTGGATCTCGACCGGCAGGGCGAGGGGGCCGTTGCTCGAATAGTCCTCGGGGGACTTCACCGAGTTGAGGGCGACGATGAGGAACGGGCCGACGAGGGCGAGGAGGAGGACGAGGAGGCCGGCCAGGACCAGCCAGGCGACCGGGCCTCGACGATGGAGCGCGTTCATCGGTTCTCTGCCTCCCGTTCGGCCGCGGCCTGCACCCGGAGGAACACGAACATCACGGCGACGATCACGATGGTCAGGGCGTTGGCGACCGCCGCGCCGTAGCCGACCTGGGCCTTCTCGAAGAAGTTCTGGTAGCTGAAGTAGGCGGGAACGTTGGTGGCGTTGCCCGGCCCGCCGCCGGTGAGGACGTAGACCTGCGCGAAGACCTTGAGGGCGTGGACGGTCGTGGTCAGCAGCACCACCATCAGCTCCGGACGGATCATCGGGATGGTGATGTGACGGAACCGTCGCCGCCAGTCGGCGCCGTCGAGGGCAGCGGCCTCGTAGAGCGACGGCTCGACCCGGCCGAGCGCCGCCATGAAGATCACGATCGGGTAGCCGAGCTGGAACCAGACCATCACCGCACCGACGCTGAGCAGGGCGGTCGACTTGTCGCCGAGCCAGTTGTTGGTCAGGGCATCGAGGCCGACGGTCTCGAGCAGGGTGTTGAGGACCCCGTAGCGGGGGTGGAGGATCCAGCCCCAGACCACGCCGGCCACGGCGATCGGGAGGAGCTGGGGGAGGTAGTAAC
This sequence comes from Acidimicrobiales bacterium, assembly GCA_033851875.1. Lineage (GTDB taxonomy): Bacteria > Actinomycetota > Acidimicrobiia > Acidimicrobiales > SZUA-35 > JAWSVN01. The sequence goes on along the minus strand of JAWSVN010000149.1, from coordinate 3,738 downwards.
CGGCCCGGAAGAACGACGACCACCGCTCCGAGAACGTCGAACCGATGTAGTCGAACAGGGTGGCCGAGATCAGCAGTCCGAGCATCGTCGGGATGATCACCATGCCGACCATGAGGACGAGGTTGTTCCGGAACGACAACCAGAAGACGTCGTCACCGGCGAGCCGGGTGTAGTTGTCGACGCCGGCCCACTCGGGGGTGCCGCTGCCGCGCCAGTTGGTGAAGCTCAAGCCGATGTTGGCGAGCAGGGGAGCGCCGATCACCAGGGCGAAGACGAGGAATCCCGGCGCGAGGTAGATCCAGTAGGGCGACGGGCGCCGAGACGGGGCGTTGGGTGTGTTTGGGGTGGTGGAGGTCGTCATCGAGACTCCTCGAGGCCGCCGTGCCGGCGACCGCCCGAGGGGAGAGTTCGGGGCGGTCGCCGGCGGCGGGCTCGTCGGGCCGTTCGGCGTCAGCCGAGCGAATCGACGTGGGTCTGGTAGGGGTCCTCGAGTTCGTCGAGCACGTCGTCGACCGACGAACCGCTGATCAGGTTCTGGACGGCCGAAACCATCACGTCGTAGTACCCGGGCACCGGCCAGTCGGGATAGAACGCCAGGCCGTCCGACTCGAGGACGGTGTTGAAGTTGGCGATCAGCTCCTGGCTCTTCTCGTCGGTGATGTCGGCCGGGTCGGCGGCGACGGGCACGCCGCCGCTGTTGCCGAGCAGGGCCTGGATCTCGGGCGACATCGTGATGTCGATGAAGTCGTAGGCGAGGTCCTTGTTGTCGCTGTTCTCCGGCACCACCCAGAGGTTGCCGCTCGAGCCCGGATGCATGTCGCTGCCGGGGAAGAGGAAGGTGCTCCACTCGAACGCGGTGGCCTCGCTGATCATGCGGCCGTACCACCAGCTGCCCGAGATCATCATCGGGTAGTTGCCGGCGATGAAGTCGACGCCCATGTCCTCGGCGTTGATGGCGGTGGCGTCGCTCGAGATGTAGCCCGCGTCGACCCACGACGACAGGGTCTCGGCGGCCGCGGTGAACTCGGGTCCGTGGAAGTCGACGTCGGCCTCGTAGAGCTGGAAGGCGTTGACGAGGCTGCGGTCGGACTGGCCGAGGACGAGCTCGTAGAAGATCTGCTGGGCCGGGTACTCCGACGCACCGACCGAGATCGGGGTGATCCCGGCGGCGACGAAGGTGTCCATCGCGGCCTCGAACTCCACCAGCGTGGCCGGGACCTCGACGCCGTGCTCGGCGAACAGGTCGACGTTGTAATAGACCATGACGAACTCGCCGTAGTTGGGCACGCCGTACCAGCTGTCGCCGCCCATCACGCCGTCGGTGTAGCGGGCCGTCGTCTGCAGGCTGGTCGGGAGCAGGGCGTCCCAGCCGCGCTCGGTCGCCACATCGGTGAGGTCGGTGAGCAGGCCCTGGCTCGACAGGAGACCGGTCGAGGCGTTGCCCTTGTTGTACTCCATCAGGTCGGGGGCCTCGTCGGAGTTGAGCACCATCTGGGCGGTGTCCTGGATCTGCTCGAAGCCCTTCTCCTCGAAGACGACGGTGACGTTCGGGTAGGTCGCCTCGAACTCGGCGATGGCGGCGTCCCAGGCGATCCCCATCGCGCTGTCGGGGCTCTCGTAGTGCCAGAGGGTGAGGGTGCGCTCCTCACCCCCGTTGTCCGTTGCGCCTGCGTCGGCGGCGTCGCCGCTCGAAGCGTCGCTGCCACTGGAAGCGTCGCTACCGCCGCAGGCGGCCAAGGTGAGTCCGGCGGCGCCGAGCAAGGCGGCGAGCCGTCGTGTGCGAATACCCATGGTGTTCTCCTCTCGGGAGGCGCCAGGTGGCGCTGAGTTTGGGCGCCATGGGGGCGCCGTGTTGTTGATTGCTCTCATGCCGGCGGCGGGATCGCCGCCGATGGCGTGCTTGGTCAGCCGCGTGGGGTCACGCCGGTGCGGCCGCGGTGCTGTCGCCGGCCACGAACTGGCACGGGACGAGGACCGGGGTGTGGTGCTCGGAGGCACCGTCGATCACGTCGAGCAGCGTTTCGACGCCGGCTCGACCGAGGGCTCGGCCCGGGGCTTCGAACACCGTGAGCGCCGGCAGGGTCATGCGGGCGACGGCAGTCGACGACACAACCGAGACGAGGGAGAAGTCGTCGGGCACTCGTCGGCCCGCCGAGGTGAGGGTCTGCAACATGCCTGGCACGGCCGCCTCGTTCATCACGATGGCGGCGGTCAGGTCGGGCTGCTCGGCGAGGAGTCGCTCCATCGTGTCGACGCCGTCGCCGGCATCGTCACGGCAGAAGGACTCGCGTCCGGTCAGATCGCGGGCGTCGATCGCGGCGGCAAAGGCGGCGGACGAGCGCACCGTGGGGCCGTAGCCGGCGTCGAAGTCGGCCCGACTGTGGTTGACGAAGGCGATCGAGCGATGCCCGAGGTCGGCGAGGTGGGCGACGGCATCGTCGAGGGTCTGCTCGAAGTCGATGTCGACGTACGGCAGTCCGGCCGGGTCGGAGGTGCGGCCGATCATGGCGAACGGTCGCTTCTCGGCGGCGAGCGCATCGACGCGGGGATCGTCGAGTCGGACCTCCATGAGCACGACCCCGTCGACGAGGCCGTTGCCGAGGAGGGCCTCGACGTCGGCGGCGCTGTCGAGGGCGGCCGGCCACACGATCACGTGCTGCCCCCGCTCCTCGGCGGCGTCGACCGCGCCGTTGACGAAGTCGAGCTCGGTCTGGCCGAGGCCTCGCCGGGCCGGCGGGAGAGCGAGGGCGAGGATGCCCGAACGGCGCGACGCCAGGCCGCGAGCGAGCACGTTGGGCCGGTAGCCGAGGCGCTCCATCGCGGCGTCGATCTTGTCGCGGGTGGCCTGGGAGACGGGACGGGTGCCGCTGAGCGCGTACGACACGGTGCTCAACGCCACCCCGGCCTCTCGTGCCACGTCTTCCATCGTTGCCATGCGGCTCGTTCCCCCGAGTCGAATCATCGAAGCGCTTCGACGAAGCGCTTCGATGACGAGGTAATCACACCCCGAACCCCGTGTCCACTCGATGGCGCGAAGCTCTCAGGCCTGGGAGTTCGCGCCCGGCGGACGCTCGACGACGGCGGTCAGTGCCGCTGCGGGGCGCTCAGTCGTCGTTCGAAGCGACGGTGCCGGCATCGCTCGAGGGCCAGCCGAGCCAGATGGCGAGGGCGGCGCCGACAGCGCCGCCGGTCGAGCTCAGCAGCAGATCGCCGATCGTGTCCTCGTAGGTGAGGTCGAGGCCGGCGGTGCCCGCCTCCTGCACGAGGAACTCGGCGAACTCCCACCAGATGATCGCGAGCGCACCGAAGCCCCAGGCGAGGGCCCAGGCGTTGAGCTTGGAGATGCCCGTGCGGGCCCAGCCGAGGGTGGCGCCGCCCATCAGGAACACCCAGTTCCAGAAGTGGAGGACGTCGTCGGTCGAGTCGTAGGTGTTGTAGAAGTTGAGGGCGTTGCCGAGGGTGTCGACCAGGAACGGCAGCACCACCAGGGCGTCGACCAGGTAGGGGTAGGGCGGGTGGGTGCCCCGCAGCTTCCAGATCGCCGGGACGACGATCATCGGCAGGGCGTAGAACGGGGCGCGGAACGCCATGCCCTTGCCCTCGAACTGGGGCCAGTCGGGGAAGGCGACCGACACCGCGAGGGCGACGATCAGGCCGATCCGTACCGCCCACAGGAACAGGGGCTGCCAGGCCGGCGCGCCCGCACTCCTGGTCGAGGCCGCTGGCCGGGTCGGGGTC
>JAWSVN010000290.1:0-4163 GCA_033851875.1 Acidimicrobiales bacterium | reverse complement strand
CTCGACCTCGACACCATGCACAAGGTCGTCGACGTCAACCTGTGGGGCACGATCCACGTGATCAAGGCGGCCCTCCCCCACCTGCTCGAGCGGCCCGAGGCCCACATCGCCAACGTGTCGAGCATGGGCGGGTTCCTGCCGGTGCCCGGCCAGTCGCTCTACGGGGCGTCGAAGGCCGCGGTGAAACTGCTGACCGAGGCGCTGTGGACCGAGCTGCTCGAGACCGACGTCGGCGTGACGGCGATCATGCCCGGCGGGGTCAGCACCGACATCACGGGCAACTCCGGGGTGGTGATGGAGGGCCAGGAGGAGCGGGCCGCCGACTCCAAGCTGCCGATCACGACGCCGGCCGACGCGGCCGAGACGATCCTCGACGGGATCGAGGACGACAAGCTCCACGTCTACGTGGGCAAGGACGCCAAGATCATGGGTCTGCTGGTGCGCCTCGCCCCCAAGCAGGCCGCCAAGCTGATCCAACGACAGATGAAGAGCATCCTGGGCTGAGCTCGCACGCTGCGCAGTTTGCGGGGATTTGTCACCATGTGACATATTGCGCCGGTGCTCCCCGGCCGCCCGCGTACGACGTCCGCTCGACGTCTCGAACTGCTCGCCCTCGAGGCGTTCCGTGAGCACGGCTACGACGCCGTCACCGTCGAGGACCTCGCCACCGCGGCCGGCATCAGCCGCCGCACCTTCCACCGCTACTTCGCCACCAAGGCCGACGTGCTGTGGCTCGGCTTCGACGACGAGGTGGCGGCGCTGACCACCGCTCTCGCCGGGGTCGACGGGGACGTGCCGATGTGGGAGGCGATCCGCCACGCAGTGATGGCGGTGAACGGCCACCACAGCGATGACCGGCCCGAGCTGCGTACCCGCATCCATCTGCTCGTCCACGAGCCCGAGATCCGGGCCGCGGCAGCCGAACGCTACGAGGCGTGGGAGCGCGCCGTCGCCGACTTCGCCCTCGCCCGCCACCCCGAGCTCGGCCCCTTCGGCGCCCTCGCCGTCGGCCGAGCGACGTTGGCGGTGAGCCGCACCGCCTTCGAACAGTGGCTCGCCGATGGCGACGACCGCGACGACCTCCTCACCGCCCGCCTCGGGGCCGCCGTCGACCAGCTCGCCGCCGGCCTCACCCCCTGACCCGACCGCTCTCTACCCCTCACCCCTCTGGAGTTGACATGCCGCTCGTGCCCGACCTCAACACCCTCCTGCCCGACTCCCGTGAGCAGTTCGTCACCGACCTCAAGGCGGCGTTCGCCAACCCGTGGTTCGAGTCGGTGGCGGTGGCGCAGGAACGGGCCCGCAAGCGGCTGCCGTCGTCGGTGTACGGGGCGTTGATCGCCGGTGCCGACGCGGGCGTCAGCCTGGACGACAATCTCGACGCCTTCGAGGAACTCGGCCTGCGGCCGATCACCGCCGGGCAACCGGCCGAGCGGCAGATGGCGACCGAGGTCATGGGCCAGCCGATCTCGATGCCGGTGCTGATCTCGCCGACCGGGGTGCAGGCCGTGCACCCCGACGGCGAGGTCGCCGTCGCTCGCGCCGCCGCGGCGCGGGGCGTGGCGATGGGGCTGAGCTCGTTCGCGTCGAAGCCGATCGAGGACGTGGTGGCCGCCAACCCGCAGACGTTCTTCCAGATCTACTGGGCCGGTGATCGCGACTCGATCATCGCTCGCATCGAGCGGGCCAAGGCCGCCGGGGCGACCGGCCTGATCGTCACCCTCGACTGGTCCTATGTGCACAGCCGCGACTGGGGCAGCCCGTCGATCCCCCAGAAGCTCGACCTGGTCACGATGCTCAAGCACGCACCCGAGGCGCTGGCGAGCCCGTCGTGGTTGCGTGACTGGGTCAGGGCCGGCGAGCTGCCGGGCCTCGGGGTGCCGAGCTTTGCCACCGACGACGGCTACACGCCGACCTTCTTCGAGGCGTATGGCACGTGGATGGGCACGCCGCCCGCGACGTGGGACGACATCGCGTGGCTGCGCGAGGCGTGGGGCGGGCCGTTCATGGTGAAGGGCATCAGCCGGGCCGACGAGGCCCGCCGGGCCGTCGATACCGGCGCCACGGCGATCTCGGTGTCGAACCACGGCGGCAACAACCTCGACGGCGCTCCGGCCCCGATCCGGGTGCTGCCCGAGGTGGTGGCGGCGGTCGGTGACCAGGTCGAAGTGGTGATGGACGGTGGTATCCGCCGGGGCAGCGACGTGGTGAAGGCCGTGGCCCTCGGAGCAAAGGCAGTGATGATCGGCCGGGCCTACCTTTGGGGCCTTGCCGCCAACGGCCAGGCCGGCGTGGAGAACGTGCTCGACGTGTTGCGCATGGGCATCGACTCCACCCTCATGGGCATCGGCAAGAGCTCGATCGCCGACCTCTCCCCCGACGACCTCGTGATCCCCGACGGCTTCAGCCCCGACCCCAAGGACTGACGCCGGCTCGAACAACTGAACGCAACCCTCAAGACGCAACGTCACGTCGCCGATAGACCAGGGATCGCTTCGACCCCGGAGGCACCGTGCGGCGGACCCCCTTCCTTCTGGCCATCTTTGTCGTGCTCGTCGGCACGGTGGTGGCCGTCTCGACAACCTCGAACCTCGCCGAGGCAGGCGGCGGCGACCGCCACGATCGCGGTGACGACTGTGATGACCGCAGTTGGTGGGGCTGGTCGCAGGATCACCACGGCGGGCGCCACGGCGGGGGCTGGAACGGCGGCGGGGGGAACGGCGGCGGCCCGACCGAGGAGTGTCCCGACCCGGACATCGCCCTGGTGGCACTCGGCCACTCCTGGCAGCGAGGGGGCGGCCGTGCCACCGCCGACCTCGGAGACGACACGCAGCTGACGATCGTCTCGGGTTCGCTGCATTCCAACGGCGATCTCCGAGCAGGCGAGGGTTCTTCGGTGGTCTCGGATGGCTCCGTGACGGCCAAGCGCTGGTTGCTCTGCGACGGCCTGTGGGACACGAGCTGCTTCCCCGAACAAGCCGGATGGGGCGGCTACGAGAGCGACCCGCTCGACGACGTTCGAGGGTCCTTCCCGTGGCTCGGTCACTCGCAACACTGGCCCGCCTGCGAGGACGTCTGCACGGTCGAGCCCGGCACCTACAGAGGCCCGATCACGGTTCCCGAGGGTGTCGAGTACGTACTCGAGCCGGGCTACTACCGCTTCTCGAAGGGCGACGTCGTGATCAACGGCACGCTCCGGGCCGCTGACGACGCGGAGCCCCACGACGAGACGGGTGCGGGCATCACGCTGATGTTCGACAAGCGGGCGTCGCTCGAGATCGGTGTGACGGGCGGACTGTCGTTCGATGCCTCCGAAGCCGGCCCCTACGCCGGGGTCGCTGTCTACTACCACCGATGGAGCCGGCAAGACCTCGTGTGGCGCGCTGCGAACAACGATCTGACCGGCTGGGTCTATGCGAAGAACGGCCACCTTCGTTTCGAGTCGGGTGATTGGACGACGACGAATCGTTTCGTGGTGCGCTCGTTCTCGGCCGGGGAGGGTTCGTTCACGATCGATCCCAACGGGACCGACGAGCCCTTCGTCCCCGTGCCCGACGTCGTGCCGATCTTCGAGTGCCACATCGAGCATCTGGACGGCACCTACTCGGCCTACTTCGGCTATGACAACCGAACGGTCGGGGAGAACGGCGACCTGATCGCGATCGACGTGCCGCTCGGCGAACTGAACGCCGTCGCGCCGGCAGACCTCGATGGCACCCAACCTGTGGTGTTCCAGGCTGGCCGCACCGCGCCCGAAGATGCCGAACCCAACGCCTTCGCCGTCGACGACTGGGATGGCTCGCCGATCACGTGGACACTGCTCGGGGCGACGGCGACCGCCGATCTCGCGACGAACTGCGCCAGCCAGCCGGACCTCCCCGCCCTCTGCTTCGGGGTCCGGTCGACGATCGAAGGCACCGACGAAGACGAGGTGATCATCGGTACCGAGGGGGACGACATCATCCACGCCGGTGCCGGCAACGACGTTGTCGATGGGCTCGGCGGCAACGATCTGATCTGCGGAGGCGAGGGCGAGGACGTCCTCAATGGTGACGGCGGCGACGATCGTCTCGATGGCGAGTCCGGTCACGATGTCGTCGATGGCGGCGTGGGCCTCGATGAACTCTTCGGCGGCAGCGGCGACGACGCACTCTTCGGCGGCG
>JAWSVN010000148.1:0-991 GCA_033851875.1 Acidimicrobiales bacterium | reverse complement strand
TCGATGATCCATGCTTCGGCCACGGTGGCCTCCTTCGTGTGGTTGTCGGTCGGCAACCTACGAGGCAGCGGCGTGCCGGGCAAAATGCGAGCGGCGTTCCGGGTGCGAGCCTTCGGTGAGCGGTCTCGTCAGACGGTCTCGTCAGAACAGGTCGAGCTGGGTCTCGGGGCGGAGCGGTTCGGGGAGCGGGGCGAGCTCGGGGACCTCGGCCGCGACGAGGGCATGGAAGCGGCGGGCAAGGGGGAGCGCGTGGTCGTTGTCGGGGGTGTGAGTGCACACGTGGGGGCTGATGCCGGCTCGCACCCAGTCGGCGATCTTGGTCACCCATGGCTGCCAATGATCGAGGTCGTCGTCGAGGTCGCGCTGACCGATCAGACGCACGATCGGCTGGCTGGCCGTCGCCACCGGCCGGACCGGGACGCGGGGCTTGTTCTCCCACGCCTCGTGTTCGGCCCGGGTCTCGGGCGGTCGGGTGAACAAGGCCCGGGAGTCGAGGATGACCCGGTTGACGCCGTGGTCGGCGAGGAGGTCGTCGAGTGGGCGTTCGCTGGCACCGCCGACGAAGAAGTCGGGGTGTCGCACCTCGACCGCCCAATCGAAGGCGGTGGGCAGGTGGCGAATCGTGTCGGCGAGGACTGGCAGATCGTCGGGGCCGAACGACGCCGGCAGCTGGAGCTGGATCGGGCCGAGGTTGGCGTGGAGGGGCTCGAGGGCGTCGAGGAAGGTGTCGAGCCCGTCGGCGATGTTGCGCAGACGTCGTTCGTGGGTCAGGTGCTTGGGCAGCTTGCAGCAGAACCGGAGGTCGTCGGGGGCGTCAGCGGCCCACCGGGCGACGGTGTCGGGCGTCGGGGTGGCGTAGAAGGTGGTGTTGCCCTCCACAGTCGTGCACCAGGTGGCGTAGGCGGCGAGCTCGTGACCGGCCGGCGTGTCGGCCGGGAAGTAGGTGCCGACCCACGGCTTGTGGGCCCACATCGGCGCCCCCACACGCAGC
>JAWSVN010000147.1:0-6568 GCA_033851875.1 Acidimicrobiales bacterium | reverse complement strand
AGGGCCTCGAGCGGGGTGTAGAGCACGAGGTCGACGTCGGTCGACTGGTGCCCGAGGAAGACCGAGAGCTGGTTGCCGGCGTCGGAACTGGTGACCGTGTAGACGTCCGACTCGGTCGGCGCCGTCACGTAGCCGAGCTGGAGCACGTCGGCGCCGACGACGGCGGGGCCGTCGACCGGCACGACCGTGTGGGGCGCCGCGTCGGCGACCGTCTCGGTGTTGCTGCCGCTGACCGAGGCGTCGGTGCCGCTCGTGGTGAGCGCGAAGCCGGGCGAGACGTCGAAGCCGAGGACGCGGCCGCTGCCCATCCCGGCGTCGATCAGCCATGTCAGGATCTGGCCGTCGGCTGTCTCGGAGATCGCCGGGTCGGCCGCGGCGGGGGCGCCGAACGGGTCGCCGAACGTGGCCGAGGTCCTCCGGTAGCGGTAGCCGAGTGGGAGCTCGATGGTGACGCGGACGACGCCGGCGGCGTCGACGTCGAAGGTGGCCGTGTAGCGGATCTCGACGGCGTCGTCGACGAAGTCCTGGACGCCGAGGGCCACGAGATCGAGGTCCTCCCAGGGGTAGTCGGACGGGCCGGCGAGGATGAAGAGGAGCTCGGCCAGGTCGAGCTGCGCGAGCACCTCGGGCGGGAGGTCGGCCAACGACTCGGCGCCGTCGAAGAGCTCCGAGGCGTCGCGGCCGGCGAGCGCACCCTCGTCGAGTTCGATCGCGGAGAGCGGGATCGCGGAGAGCGGGATGGCCGACAGCGGGGAGGCGGCGAGCGACGAGTCGATGGCCTCGAAGGCGACGGCGAGGTCGTAGATCGTCGCGCCGTCGGGCAGATCGGCGCAGGTGATCGGGCTGGATTCGGCGACGAGGAAGGCGCAGCCGTCACCGGTGTCGAGCTGGATCGCCGAGAGGGGGATCGCCGACAGCGGCGTGCCCTGGAGGTCGATGGCGCTCAGCGGGATGGCGCTGAGGGGGATGGCCGACAGCGGGATGGCCGAGAGGGGGATGTCGCTCAGGTCGATGGCCGACAGCGGGATGGCGCTGAGCGGGATAGCCGACAGCGGGATGGCGCTCAGGGGAGATGCCTCGAGCGACGACGACTGCCCTTCCAGGGCCACGGCGAGCTGCTCGATCGTGGCGTCGCCGGTGATGCCGAGCTCGGCGCAGGTGAGGACGTCGGCGTCGAGAGTCTCCTCGGCAGCGAGGTGAGCGCAGCCGTCGCGGCCGTCGATGTCGAGGTCGCGCAGGGGCGTGTCGCCGAGGTCGGTGTTCTCCAACTCGATCGCGCTGAGGGGGATCGCCGACAGCGGGATCGCCGAGAGCGGGATGGCGCTCAGCGGGATGGCGCTGAGGGGGATCGCCGAGAGCGGGATCGAGCCGACCTCGATCGCCGACAGCGGGATCGCGCTCAGCGGCGAGGCCTCGATGTCGATCGCGCTGAGCGGGATGGCGCTGAGGGGGATCGCCGACAGTGGAATGGCTGACAGCGGGATGGCGCTGAGGGGGATGGCGGACAGGGGGATGGCGGACAGGGGGATGGCGCTCAGCGGCGAGGCCGAGATGTCGTAGCCATCTGCCTCGAGCGCGATCAGGGTGTTGCGATCCTCGGTGCACGGCACGCCCTGGGCAGCGGCGTCGGCACAGATCTCGTCGAGTTCGGCCCGAAGGTCGAGGTCGCCCAGCAGCAGGGCGGTGGTGGAGATGGCGCTGAGCGGGGTGGCGGCCAGGTCGACGTCGCCCACACCGAGTTCGTGCAGGGGGTGGCCGACCGGCGCGGCGGCGAGGGCTTCGGGCAGGGTGACCGAGTTGGCGGGCCGTCCCTCGAGATCCGTCCCGACGAGGAGGTCGTCCCACGAGTTGCCGGTGTCATCCACGTAGATGGCGCTGAGCGGGATCGCGGAGAGGGGGATGGCCGAGAGCGGGATGGCGCTCAGCGGGATGGCCGACAGCGGGATCGCAGAGAGCGGGATGGCCGACAGCGGCGACGCTTGGAGGTCGATGGCGCTGAGGGGGATGGCCGACAGCGGTGCGGCCGCTTCGGTGGCGGCGGCACTGGCGTCGAGCACGGCGTCGACGGGGATGTCGGCGACGGGCACCGCGGTGACGCCAGGCCCGGTCGAGTCGAGATCGACGTCGAGGGTGAGGTTCGACACGATCGCGTCCGTCGGGGCGGACAGATCGAGACATGCCGAGAACTCCGAGGTGACGACCGGCACCGAGCCGTCGAGGCTGGTCGTGGTCGCGGTCAGGACGGTGAAGGCGCCGGGCGACACGGTGACGGTCGTCGCCGCCCCCGGGTCGAAGGCGAAGTCGAATGACGTGAGCAGGTCCTGGCCCTCGCCGAAGCCGGTGGGGTCGCACGACGTGGCACCGTAGATCTGGATCCGCTGATCGACCCCGATCTCGGTGGTCTCACGAATGGTCACCTCGAGGTCGGCGCCGACCGGGGTGGCCGACTCGATGATCGGGGCGTTGAGGAGATCGTTCGGGCCGGTGTCGGCGTCGCCCGCATCGTTGGCGGTGGGGCCGTCCGAACCGAGGTCGATGCCGAGTCCGGCGTTGTCGACGTAGCGGTTGCCGACGACGGCAAGGGTCACGCCGCCGATCAGGCCGACGCCCTCGGCGCCGTTGTTGGAGATGATGTTGCCGCTGTCGACGGGGTTGCCGCCGATGGAGCCCTCGACCAGATCCGGGACGGTCGGCGCTGCGAGGATGCCCTGGCCGGCGTTGCCGAGGGCGGCCCCGCTGGGGGAGACGCCGATGCGATTGCTTCGAATGGCGACGGTGCCGACCTTGATCTGGATGCCGATGCCGTCGTTGCCGCTGATCACGTTGCCGTCGATGTCGGCCAGACCACCGGGGACGGCGACGTTGACGCCGAGGCCGTTGGGTCGGGCCGCTTCGCCGTTGACCGAGGTGCCGATGTGGTTGTTGCGGAGGGTCGGGTTGGCGCCGAGAAGGTCGACGCCGACGTTCTGGTTGTTGGAGATGACGTTGTCCTCGATGACGACGTTGGCACCGTCGACCGAGATGCCGGCCTGGTTGGCGACACTGCCGGCCTCCGAGGCCCGGATGCCGAGACGCATGCTGCGCACGGTCACGTCGTCGGCGTCGACACGGATGGCCGAGCCGGTGAATCCGCTGATGGCGAGGCCGCGGACCGACGATCCGTCCGACCCGGCGGCGAAGACGAGACCGTCGACGTCGGGACTGGCGCCGGAGTAGCGGAGCCCGAGGTTCATGGCGCCCGGGGTCTGGGCATCGCCGTTGCCGGGCTGGGTGCTGCCGTCGATCGTGACCGGCGAGGTGATCGCCGGCAGCCCGAAGCTGTTGATCACGTGGGGGCCGGCGCCGGGGATGGCGAAGGTGATCGCCGCCCCGCCCGATGCGTTGGCCTCCTGGATGGCGGCACGGAGGGAGCAGTCGCCGTTCTCGGAGAAGCACTGGCCGTCACCGACGGCCTGGTCGTCCCCGAGCGTGGTCGTGTCGACGACGAACTCGTTGGGTCCCCCTGGGTCGAGGACCTCGAAGATCTCGACGGCGCCGGCTTGGAGCCCGACGGTGGAGAAGGAGTCGGCCGTCTGCGAGCCCACGGCGAGCGAGTCCTGGCGGGCGATGGCGACGGCGTTGCCGAAGTCGGCGCCGGCGGAAGCGGTGAAGAGGAACTCCTCGCCGGTGAACGTGATCACGGCGGCGCTGTCGGACGCACCGGCTGCGAGGTCCGGGTTGTCGTCGAAGTCGACGTCGCCGACGGCGAGCGATCGTCCGAGCCCGCCGGTGCCGGCGGCGACCCACGGGTCGAAGGTGGAGGCGGAACCGGTGGTTCCGAAGGACAGTGGTCCCGGCGCTCGCACGACGAATCCAGCCCCTCCGAGCCCGCCGGGCGCGCCGGCGAGGAGGTCCGGGGCGCCGGCGCCGTTGACGTCGCCGACCAGGACCGCGGTGCCGAGCAGGGCGCCGTCGTCGTCGCCGGTGATCTCGGCCGCCGCCTCGACGAGGAAGACCGTGGAGCCGGCGGAGAGGACGTCGGAGAACGCCCAGACCGTGCCGTCGTCAGTGAACGCGCCGTTGTCGGTCAGCGGCGCGCCGATGACCAGGTCGTCGACGCCGAACGGCGTGTCGATGACATTGCCGGCGGCGACCGAGGTGCCGAAGCCGGTCGCGGCGTCGCCGACGATCGTGACGATCGGGCCGGCCGAGGCGCCGGGGTGGATCGTCACGACGTCGTCGTCGGCCCAGCCGATCGCGAGGTCCGGGATGCCGTCGCCGTCGTAGTCACCGACGGCGACATCGGTGGCGTCGGCGGTGCCGGTGTGGGCGAGGTCGATCGAGGACAGGTCGAAGAGCTCGTGGACGCCGGGGGCGGGGGTCTCGACGATGGTGACGGAGCTTCCGTTGGTGAAGGCGATGTCGGGGGTGCCGTTGCCGTTGAAGTCGGCGACGCCGAGCGAGAGCCCGGCGCCCGGCGAGATCCCGGTGATGGTGATGTCGGCGTCGGGCAGGCCGCTGACCGTTCCGTTGTCGCGGAAGCCGAAGCTGCCGAAGGGCTGGCCGAGCACGCCGAGGTAGGCGTGGATGTTCGTGCCGTCGCCGCCACCGAAGTTGTCGTTGACCACCAGCAGATCGTCGAGGCCGTCGAAGTCGACGTCGGCGAACGCGACATTGGCCCCGAGGCGGCCGAACCCGTCGTCGCTGACGATGCGTGCATCGCCAGGAGCCAGGTTGACCGGCCCATCGAACGCGCCTGCCGGTACGGCGGCCATGGTCGTCGCGAACGTCGCCGCTGCCACGGCCGAGACCACTGATCGTCGAACACGCGAGGCGTGCTGTCGTCCATCTTCGATCATGAAACCCTCCTGACCTCGGCCGACACGCTAGGTCGGCCACGCTCCGTGATCAATCCTCACCCTCGGGGATGGGTGTGGTTGCCTGGGCGCGGTGGGCCGTGTGGCCCATCGGTTGCACCCTCCATCGGTCGGTTGGTCCTCGATCTGAGCCGCTCGGGAGCTAGCATCCGCCACGTGGCACCGAGGAATCCCCAGTTCTCGCTGTATCTGCCGCGTGCCGTGTTGACCTGGGACCTCGAGGGCCATCGGGCGGTGCGCCGGATCGAAGAGGCCACCCTGCTGTTCGCCGACCTGTCGGGGTTCACGGCGCTGGTGGAGCGGGTCGCGGCACAGGGTCGCGAGGGCGCGGAGGTGATCTCGGAGAAGATCAACGGCGTCTTCGAGCGCATCCTCGCCGTCGTGCGCGACGAGGGCGGCGACGTCCTCAAGTTCGGCGGCGACGCGTCGCTCGTGTTGTTCACCGGCCCGGATCACGCCGTCTCGGCGGCACTGGTCGCCCTCGACATGCAGGACGTGCTCGACGAGCTCCCGGAGTTCGGGATCTCGATCGGCGCCGAGTCGGGTCCGGTCGAACTGGTGATGGTCGGCGATCGGTTCCGCGAGTTCATCGTGACCGGACCCACCGTGCAGGGGACGCTGCGGGCCGAGAAGGACGCCGAGACCGGCCAGGTCATCGTCGGCCCCGGCCTGGCCCGACTCCTCCCACAGGGGGCGGTCGAGGCCACCGGCGATGGAGGCGGCGGCGAGTTGGTCGCCGACCCCGACGACCTCGCCGACCTCCTCGGCGACGAGCCGGCCGGTGCCGCACCCGTCCTCCAGGGCGCCGATCACATCGATCTCGGCGACTACATCCCGCTCGGGCTGCGCGACTCGCTGACGGTCGCGGGGAGCCACAGCGAGCACCGCTACGTGGCGACCGGCTTCCTCCACGTGACCCTCGACGATCAGCAGCCGGCCCCGCTCGACGCGTTGACCCGCCTCGTCGACGGCATCGCCACCTCGGTCGAACGCCATGGCGTGGCGGTCCTCGCGTCCGACGTCGAGCTCGGCGGCATCAAGTTCCTCCTCTGCGCCGGGGCACCGAGCAGCAGCCACCACGAGGAAGAACGCATGCTCCGGGCCCTGCGGGCCGTGCTCGACGAGTGCGGCGAGTTGCCCGCCCGCGCCGGGGTGACCCGAGGGCTGGTGTTCGCCGGTGACTTCGGCGCTGCGTGGCGGCGCTACTACACCCTCCTCGGCGACTCGGTGAACCTCGCCGCCCGTCTGATGAGCACGGCGGAGCCCGGCCAACTGCTCACCCTCGACAACGTGATCGACCGCTCGCCGACCAAGTTCCACGTCGAGCGGCTCCCGCCGGTGTTGATGAAGGGCAAGTCGAAGCCGGTGACCCCGGTCGCCGTCGGCGCGATCGAGGGCGTCGAGCGGGTCGACTGGGCCCGCTTCTTGCCGGTGACCGGCCGCAGCGACGAGCTGCGGATCGTCAACGACGCGCTGGCGAGCGCTCGTGACGGCCGGGGGAGCGCGCTGGCCATCGTCGGTGAGAGCGGCGTCGGCAAGACCCGACTCCTCGGCGAGCTCCTCGACCGTTCGAGCGCCGTCGACAGCTACCTCGTCGTGTGCGAGCGCTACGAGGCCTCGACGCCCTACTTCGCGATGGCTCACCTGTTGCGGGGCGTGCTCGGACTGAAGCCCGACTCCGATCCCGATGACGTCGCCGAGCGACTGGCGGA
>JAWSVN010000004.1:26108-54810 GCA_033851875.1 Acidimicrobiales bacterium | reverse complement strand
CGGGTTATGAGCCCGACGAGCTACCTGACTGCTCCACCCCGCGCTGAGTGGACTGACCATCCTAGCCACGATCGACAGAGGCGCCACCTCTGGGGGGCGAAATTGAGCCGTTTCACCCAGCGGCGGCCAGCGGGGCGGCGTCGCCGTCTCGCACCGCCTCGAAGCCGATCTCGTCGATCACGTCACGCACCGCCTGGATCGTGCCCTGCACCGCCGGCCGCTCGGCACTCGCCGTGCGGAACGCGAGATCGATCGCCCGATAGAACGGCTCGGCGATCGGCAACACGGCGATCCCCTCGGGCTGGCGCCGCAACCCGAGGTCGGGCACCAGCGAAAGCGCCACCCCCTTCGACACCATGCGCAGCGCCACCGGATAGTCGACCAGCTGATGCGCCGCGTCCATCTCGAACCCGGCCCGCCGGCACGCCTGCAACACCGCGACCCCACACGGGTCGGTCACCGGCGGCGCGATGAACGGCTCCCCCTCGAGCATCTCGAGCGGCACCAGCTCGGGGAACTCCCCCACCCGCCCCTCGGGCACCACGAGGTGGAAGCTGTCGTTGAGCACCCGCTGACGGCTGATCCCCGTCGGCAGCGCACTCGGCGCATCCGGGTACTCCACGACGAACGCCAGATCGAGCTCGCCGCTGCGCAACATGGCGAACTGATCACCGAAATCCGACGATCGGGTCCGCACCCGCAGGTGCGGGTGCCGCTCGGCGATCACTTCGAGCAACCGGGCCAACATGGCGGACGCCACCGATTCCATCACGCCGAGCGTGATGGTGCCGCCGACCTCGCCTCGCACCCGCTCCATCGCCGCCTGGGCCTGCTCCATCTGGGCCAGCATCAACGACGCGTGCACCACCAACTCGCGCCCCGCCGCGGTCAATAGCACGTTGCGACCCACCCGCTCCAACACGGCCACGCCGGCGCTGCGCTCCAACGCGGAGAGCTGCTGCGAGACCGCCGAAGGCGTGTAGCCGAGCGCCTCGGCGGCCGCCGCGATCGTGCCGTGATGCGACAACGCCTGGAGCATCCGCATCTGCTGCAACGAGAGATCCATGGCCGGAACGCTACCCGGGATCCTTCAGCAACGCTGAACGATACTCGGAACGAATCATCGCTTTTCCTAACGGACCGCCCTGTCGATGATGAAGACATGTTCTTGATCACCTGCCCCGGCTGCTCCTCCCCCCACCTCGCCGCCCAGTCCGACGTGCTGTCGATGCACCGCACGTCGGAGGGCCTCATCGGCTACATCCGCTGCCACGACAGCGGCGCCACCGTGGTCCACAACTTCACCAAGGCCCAGACCGTGGCCGCCGCAGGCAGCCCAGCCACGACCAACACAGCTGCTCCCGCTCCCGCCGCCGTCGAAACCGCAGCTCCCGCCGAAACCACGGCTCCCGCCGAGCGCAAGGTTCCGCTGCACGCAGCCTGAGGGCTAACGTCGGCAACCAGGAGGTCCTCCTCATGGCCGACTGGAACCCCGACCAGTACCAACGTTTCGCCGCCGAGCGCCGACAGCCCTTCGACGAACTCGTCGACCTCTGTCACAGCGTCCCCGACGGCACCGTGGTCGACTACGGCTGCGGGCCCGGCAACCTCACCGCCGAGCTCGTCGACCGGCTCCAAGCCGGCACCGTCGTCGGCGTCGACAACAGCCCCTCGATGCTCGAGCGGGCCGAACCACACGGCCACGCCAAGCTCCGCTTCGAGGCCGGCGACCTCGACGCCTTCTCTCCCGACGCTCCGGTCGACCTCGTGTTCTCCAACGCGGCCCTCCACTGGGTCGACGACCACGCCGGCGTGCTCGCCCGGTGGCGTCGCCAACTGGCCGCCAACGGGCAGCTCGCCGTGCAGGTGCCGACCAACCTCGATCACCCGGTCTACGCGATCGCCGGTGAGGTGGCCGACGAGTTCGCGCCCCGCTTCGCCGGGGGCGTCCCCGAACCGGTCGTGTCGTCGGTCCTGGCCCCCGAGGCCTACGCCCAGATCCTCTACGACCTCGGCGGCGTCGACCTCCACGTCGGCCTGCGGGTCTACTGCCACGAGCTCGACACCACCGCCGACGCCGTGCAGTGGATCAAGGGAACGTCACTACTGCGCTATCGCGACGCCCTCGACCCGGCCGACTACGACGCTTACGAGGAAGCGTTCACCGCCGCCGTCGTCGACCGACTCGGCGTGCACGAGCCCTACCTGTTCACCTTCAAGCGGATCCTGATGTGGGCCCGCTTCCCGGAGACCGCCTGACGGGTCAGTTGTAGGCGACCTGGCAGAAGCCGTGATTGCAGTAGCCCATCGGGTTCTTGGCCAGGTACTGCTGGTGGTAGTCCTCGGCGTAGAAGAACTCGCCCCGCTCGGCGATCTCGGTCGTGATCTCGCCGAACCCCTTCTCGGTCAGCTTGGCCTGGTAGGCATCGCGGCTGGCCTCGGCCGCCGCCAACTGCTCGGGCGAGTTGGTGTAGATCGCCGTCCGGTACTGGCTTCCCCGGTCGTTGCCCTGCCCCATGTACTGGGTCGGGTCGTGGTTCTCCCAGAACACCTTGAACAGGTCGTCGAGCGCCACCTTGGCCGGATCGAACACGACGAGCACGGCCTCGGTGTGGCCGGTCATCGACGTGCAGGTCTCCTCGTACGTCGGGTTGGGCGTGGTGCCACCCGCGTAGCCCACCGCGGTGGTGTAGACGCCGTCCATCTGCCAGAAGAACCGCTCGGCGCCCCAGAAGCAGCCCATGCCGACGATGATCGAGTCGAGGCCGTCGGGGAACGGGGGCGTCATCGGCGTGCCGAGCACGAGGTGTTCGGCCACCACCGGCATCGGGGTGTCACGTCCGGGCAGGCAGTCTTCCGGGGCGGGCACCCCGGCGGGCGTCTTCGAGAAGAACATCGGGCCTCCTAGGCTTCGCCGGAGTCGTTTCCGGTCACGGGCTCGGAGAAACCGAGCAACTGGTCCAACTGTTCCAACGCGTCCTGGGCCCGGGCCCGGTTCTCCGCGGCCCCCTCAGCGTCGCCGGCCGCTTCGAGCTGATCGGCGGCGTCGAGATACTCCTGGGCCAGGTCGATCAGGCCGGAGACGGTCGCCTCGCCGAGGCTCGGCACCGGCGGGAGGTCGCCCGACCCGTCCGACGAGCCGGTCGATCCGCCGCTCGACCCCCCGCCGTCGACGGTCACGCCCCGCACCGCGGCCATGAGGGTGTCTTCCATCGCGATGCGGTTGCCGCTGACGGCGATGATCTGGGTGAGCTCGGGCACGGCGTTGCCCGACGTCGCCTGGATGTAGAGCGGCCGGAGGTAGACGATTGTGTCGTCGAGCATCACCAGCTGCATCTCACCGAACTTCACGTTCGACCCCTGCGACGCTCGCAAGGTGATGAACTGGCTGATCTCCTCGTCCTTGTTGATGTCGGCATCGACCAGATCGGGGGCCGCGACCTGACCGGCGGGGAGGTCGTACTGGATGAGCTGGCCGTAGTGCTCGGGGTCGGATCGAGCGATCATCACGCCGGTCAGCTCCGGTCGACCGGTCGCCGAGTCGGCCGACGACGGCACGAACGCCCGCTGCAGCACGAACTCGGTCTCGGTCTCGCCCGGCAGTCGGGTGACCCGGTACTGAGGCGGCATCGGCAGATCGCTCGAGGTGCTGTCGGGTGCGCTCCCGGGCTCGGTCGCCACCTTCCACCTGAGGGCGCCCTCGAGGAACTGCTCGGGATCGGACACCTGGTAGCTCGACCACACCGAGGTCTGGACCCGGAAGACGTCGGCCGGGTAGCGCAAGTGCTCCGCCAGGCTGTCGGGCAGCTCGTCCATGCTGCTGAAGAGGTCCGGGAAGGCGGCGGCCCACGCGGCGACGATCGGGTCGCTGTCGTCGACGATGTAGAGGGTGACGTCTCCGTCGTAGGAGTCGACGACGGCCTTCACCGAGTTGCGCACGTAGTTGAAGCCACCTGTGAGGTCGGCGCCGGCGCCGAGCACCTCGTTGCGATTGAACTTCTGGGCGTAGGGGAAGTCGTTGGTGGTGGTGTAGGCGTCGATCACCCACTGGACGCGACCGTCGACCACCACGGGATACGGGTCGGCGTCGAGGGAGAGGAACGGGGCGAGGTTCCGGACCCGCTCCGACACGTCCCGTCGGTAGATCGCCTCGGACTCACTGGTGACGAACGGGGAGATCAGCGGGTTGAGTTCTTGGAAGCGGAGCGCGAAGGCGAGTCGTCGGACGAACGATCCCATCGGGACGCCGCCCGTGCCGTCGTAGGTGAACGGGACATCGTCACCGATGTAGTCGTCCTCGCTCCGGCTGGCACCGACGATCGCGTAGCCGTCGAGGCCGTCGGTGAAGTAGATCTGGGGCGTGGTGAGTTCGGATTCGAATCCCTCCGCCAGATCGAACGTCGGGAACCCATCCAGCAGGTACTCGACGTCGCCGGGATCGGAACCGGCTTCGGCGATCACCGCGCCGTAGCCGTGGGTGAAGGCGACGTGCTGGGCCTCCCAGCCCTGATTGAGGCCTGCTGGGTTGAGGCTGCGGACATCGATCACGACCGGTTCGAGGTCGCCGTCGATCAAGTAGCGATCCACGTCCAACCGGCTGGTGAACGAGTACCCCTCGCGCTCGGCCTGTTCGCGGGCGAACGTCTCGGCCGTCAGCGACGGGTCGATCGTGGCGACGTCGTCGAGGATGTCGAGGTTGGCATTGACCTCCTCGGAGCTCAACGACGACTCGTAGACGTAATCGACGACGGTCAACCGGCTCTCGTCGAGGCCGTAGGCGAAGCGGGTGGCATCGATGTTGTCGCCGATGTAGCTCGCCTCCCGGACGCTCTCCTCGGGCTCGACCCGGAGTCGCTGGTAGAGGGCGGGGAAGAGGTCGCCGACCACGAGGTGGCTGACCATCCACAGCAGCACCGCCACCACCGGCATGCCCCACCCGGCCCGACGGATCGTGGCCAGGAACAGCACCGCCGACACCAGCGAGATCAGCACCAGGAGGTTGAGGGCCGGGAGCTGCACCTCGACGTCGGTGGCGAGGGCACCGTCGTAGACACCGCGGCCGGCGTTCACCAGCTCGAAGCGATCGAGGTAGTAGGCGACGGCCCGCAACAAGGCCACCGCAGCCAACAGCGCGGCGAGATGGATCTTCGCCGTCGCAGTCACCCGCTCCTTGCCCGAGGCCCGGATCCCACCATTGAGGTAGTGGGCGACGATCACCAGCATCGTCACGAAGATCAACGCGAGGAACAGCCAATCGACGACGAAGGTCCAGAACGGCAGTCGGAACACGTAGAAGCCGGCGTCGCGATTGAACAGCGGGTCGGTCCAACCGAAGTCGCCGCCGTTGCGGAACAGCATCCAGTCACGCCAACGGCCCGACGTGTTGGCGCCGGCGAAGAGGGCGAACAGGCCGGCGATGACCACTCGGATCCGCCGCTGATGAGGACCGGCGACCGCCAGATAGCGCTCGACGAGGTCGTCTTCGGGCCCGCGCGGCCGGAACTCGGGGGCGATGCGGTCGGCCAGGTAGAGGTTGCCCCACGCGAGGGTGAAGAAGACGCTGGTGAACACGACGGCCAGGGCGATCTTCGTGCCGAGCACCGAGGTCCACACCGACGACCGGTCGAGGGCGTCGAACCAGAGGAAGTCGGTGTAGAGGTTGGCGATCCCGCTCCCCGACAGGAAGAGGAGGAACACGACCCCGATCAGGCCGAGCGCGAGGGCTCGCACGCGAGATGGACGGGGGCGCGAACGAACGGTTCTCACAACGGCCGAGACTACCGTCCCCCGCCGACGCCAGGAGGGTCAGGCTCGCGGGACGGGTGCTCGCCCGTGTCAGTCGCGGGCGACGACAAGGCAGCGGCAGCCGGGCGAACCGAGAGGGCGGCTGTGGCCGGTCGGGAACTCGCCGGGCTTGGCGACGTCGTCGGCGAAGGTGTTGTCGTGGCAGTCGGGGCTGGCCACCACCCGCGGGTCGGTGATCCACTCGACCGGCGCACCGTCGGGGATGGCGGCGTAGACGCCAGCGGCGAACGCCTCCATCATCGCGTCGTCGAGCAGCTCGGGAAGATCGTTGCCCCGAGCCTCGCGATAGTGGGCGCGCACCGCCTCGAGGGCCTCCTCAACGTCGCCGTCGGCGGCGATGATGGAGGCCTCGGTCTTGGCTCGCAGCGAGGGCACGAGGGCGTCGACGAGGCGGTCGGTCACGTCGCGCACCTCCTTGGCGGCCTTCGTCCGAGCGCCGGCGTGCTTGGCCCCGGCGGTGGCGAGGGCCTGGAGCCCGTCGCCGGCGGCCACTCGATAGCGCTCGAGCTGATCGGTGTCGCTGGCGAGGTCGCCGACCGAGAACCGGCCGCGGGCCTGCTGGAGCCGATCGAGAATGTCGCTCTGGTCGTCGGCCAGTGCCCGCTTCATCGCACGTCGCAGGCCGGCTCCGTGGCGGGTGAGGGCCACGTCGCGGGCGCCGAAGTGGGGCCCAGGATCGATCTCGGGCTCGTCGTCGGCGACCTCGGGCTCAGGCTCCTCGACGGCGGCCGGCGCCGCACCGAGCAGGGCAGCGACCGTGTTCTCGGCGGGGCCAGCAGCCTCGGCGGCCCCGACGGTCTCATCAGCGCCGGCGCTCTCGTCGGCGACCGAGTCGACCGAGTCGAGTGGAGGCTCTCCGAGCTCGTCGTCGTCGAGTCGTTCCTGGCGGATCCTGGCGAAGAGGTTGTCGAGCTCGTCGGGCGCCACGTCGTCGACGGGGTCCGGCACCACCCCGTCGTTGTCGGTCGCCGTGTCCTCGGCAGGGGCCGTGTCGCTGTCGGTCGCCGTGTCGTCGGCAGGGGCCGTGCCGTCGGGAGGGGCCGTGCCGTCGGCAGCCGGAGTGGCTGACCCGACGGACGAGCGATTCACCACGGCAGCCAGGGCTCGGCGGCCGGCCTCGGCGTCGCCCGACGTGGCCGCGGTCTCGCCGGCCACGGCCACCTGCTTGGCCGCCTGCTCCATCGCCTTGCGGGCCTCGGGCACCGACACGTCGAGTTCCTCGACAGCGGCGTCGAGGTGGACCTGCATCGCCACCAGGGCGCGGGCCATGCGATCGCGCGCCGCCTTCACCTGATCGAGCTGCTGCCGGCCGTTGCGGCGCCGCTTCACCAGGTCGTCGAGGATCTTCTCCCGCACGACCTGAGCCTCGGCCACCATCTGGCGGGCTTCCTCGCGGGCGGCGTCGGCCGCCGTCGACGCATCGGCCTGGGCCTCGGCCCGGATGCGGGCCGCCTCGGCCTGGGCGTCGGAGCGGATCCCGCCGGCCTCGTCCCTGATCGACTCGGCGTCGGCCTCGGCGGCGAGGCGGGTCTCGCGAGCGACCTCCTCGGCCCGTGCCTTCACCGCGGTCGCGACCTCCTGGGCCGACGCGCGGGCTGCCTCGGCGTGCTTGTCGGCCTCTTCGATCACCGAGGCGGCGGCTTCGTCGGCCTGGCGCCGCACGGTGGCGGCGTCCTCGTCGGCCTCGCTCCGCAGCCGCTCGATCTCGGCCGAGACCTCCGACCGCAGGGCCGCAACCTCGGTGTCGGCTTCGGACCGGACCGACCTCGCATACTCGTCGGCCCCGGAGCGCAACCCAGCGGCGTACTCGTCGGCCTCCTTGCGTTGCTCGGTCAGCTCGGCGTTGGTCTTGGCCTGGTAGGCGTCCAGCTCAGAGGTGCGCTCGTCCGCCTCGGCCTGAGCACGGGCCGTGATCTCGGAGGCGGCGGACCGTGCCGAGTCGAGGACCCGCACGGTCTCCGCTCCGAGCAGGCGGGTCAGCGCTGCCTCGTCGAGTTCGGCGGGCGCCGCCGGGACGGCCTCGGCATCGGCCAGCTTCGCCCTCAGCGAGTCGATCGTGGCCCGGAACTCGGCGACCTCGTCGGCCGAACCGCCCAGATCGGCCTTGGCGACGAGTGCATCACGCTCGGCCCGCAGCTTGGCCGCCACGCCCTCCAGCTCCTGGATCCGGGCCTCGTGCTCGGAGTGGTCGGCCTCCGGCTCGGGGCGCTCGGCGGCTTTGGCGGCAACGCGCAGCGAAGCGTCGACCTCACGGGCGGCGTCGGCCAGTTGCCGCAGGTAGGAGCGCACCTCGGTGGGGTCGTAGCCCCGGAATGCGGAGGAGAAGTCGCGGTCCGCAATCGCCTTGGGTTCCAAGAGGGGAGGGACGCGCTCACTCATGGTGTCGAATCTAGGCGGTCGCGCCACCACTCGACGTGGCAACCATCACAATGACCCAGGTATCGGCCCCAGGTATCGACCCGGGTCCCGTGACCGTCAGCTGTCGGCGAGGGCGAAGTCGTCGAGGCTGTCGACATTGCCGCCGAGCCCCTCGAGCACCTCGAGCGCCTCGGTGATCGTCCACACCGGCACGACCTCGACGTCGTCGCCGGCCACCGCCGTCACTTCCTCGAGGGTCGCCTCGCCGAGCGCTCGGGGAACGATGAACACCTCGATGTCGGCGTCGCGCACCGCGGCCGCCTTCTGGGTGACGCCGCCGACGGCGCCGACGCCGCCGTTGGCTTCGATCGTGCCGGTGACCGCCACCTCGGTGCCGCCGGTGAGCTCACCGGGCGTCAGCTGGTCGAGGATCGCGAGCGTGAACGCCAGACCGGCCGACGGGCCACCGACCGAGTCGGTGTCGATCGAGATGCCGAGGTCGATCTCGTCGAGCGTCTCGAGCAGGCTGCGGGGTCCGACTCCCAGGAACGGCGCCTCCGGGTCATCGTCGCGGGCCCCGAGGATCACCGTCTCGGTGCGCTCGCCGTCGCCGTCGTCGAGGACGAGGACGAGTTCGTCACCTGGCGCCTTTGCTCCGATCAGGTCGACCACCTCGCTCGCCGACACGATCGGGGTGCCGTCGATCGACACGAGAATGTCGCCCACCACCACCACGTCGGAGGCGGCGGTGCCGGGCACCACCTCGGCGATGATCACGCCCACCTCTTCGATGGTCTCGTAGCCGAGCACGCCGAGGGCCACGGCCACCGCCACGTCTTTCGACGATGTCATCAGCTGCAGGTTGCGTTCCCGGCTCTCCTCGACGGTCTGCCCCTGGAGGACCGTCTCCTGCTCGACGAGCTGGGCGTCGTCACGGGTCGTGTACCAGAGGTACTCCCACAGCGACGGATTCTGGACGAGCCGGACGGTGGTGTAGAAGATCTGCCCGTCGGACGGGTACTCCTCGGCGTCGGCCACCTCGAGCAGGGGTTCGGTGTCGCGAGCCGAGCCCGGCACCAACGCCACGTAGTCGGTCTTGAACAGGAAGCCGCCGACTGCGGCCGCGAAGAACGCCACCAACAGGCTGGTCGACACGAAGCGCCACATGCGTTTGCGCAACTCGGCCGGGTCGCCGCCCGCCGGTCCCGCCTCACCGAGCCCAACACCCGCCGCTAGGCTCTCGGCGGTGTCGGCGCCGATCGCGGTCGACCCGGGTTCGTCGGTGGATTCCATCGAAGTCACGGTCCTGTCACTGTCGGCCAGTCCGGGCCGGAACCAAAGGCTCGAGAGCGAGGCAGGGAGTCAATGCCCACCATTCCAGCAGTATTGCCACGGGAGAAGGAGCGTAGAGCACTCGGCATCCGCCGGGTACGCACCCCGCTGTGGCGCCGCCTCACCGCCCTGATCAGTCTCGGGTCGCTCGTCGTGATCGTCGGGGTGATCCTCGCCGCGTTCATCGGCGCCTCGGCGATGCTCACGCTCGTGCTGCTCGAACGGGCCGCCGCCGGCTGACCCCTGCGGTGTTCCCCCCGAACGCGACCGACCCCCGCACCTGGCGGGGGCCGTTCACGAAAGGTTGTCGACGCCGACCCCGCGCTCGCCGGGGCGACGGACGACTCGGCTCAGCGGCCGAAGAGACCTCGACGGGCGCCGACGCCGGCGTCCTCGCTGCTCGAGCCGGCGTCGCCACCGATGCTCGGCGCCGACGAGATGGTGGCGGAGGCTTCTTCGGCCTCGACCGGGGCCTCGGCGACCTCGTCCTCAGGGGCGGTGGTCGGGGCGGGCGCCGCCTCGTCCGCCGGAGCGGTGTTGACGGCGGGGCGGCTCGGCACGGCCGAGAGAGCCGGCTCGGAGGCGGTGAGCTCCACCCGGTAGTACGGGCGGTACTCGAAGTTGATCTCCTCGAGACGGAAGATCCGGGCCTGCTCCACACCCTGGTCGTTGCGGAGCTGCTCGACGAAGGTCACGGCGTCGTGGATGTCGTCGGTCTGGTGATACCCGGGCTTCCCGTCCGGACCGCGGAAGATGACCATGTGAGACATTCGTTGTGCTCCTACAGATCGGCGGCCGAGCTTCGTTGGGCTCGGCGGTCGACACCGGCGGTGTCGTCGGTCTGCCCAGCATTCCAGAATCGGTCCGAAGGCACCACCCCCCCATGAGAGATCACCCGCCGACCCCCCTGACCCCCACCGACGTCGTCGAGGCTGGTCACCGGGGCGAATCCTCACTGGTCATGCGGGCTGCGGCCCACCCCGACCCCCGTTTGCGGCACGCCGCCGTGGGTAGTTTTCACCGACTCGGAGAACTCGACCAGGCACGTCTCCTCACCGCCCTGGCCGACGACGAGGCCTTGGTTCGCCATCGCGCCTGCGAGGTTGCGGCCCGTTGGGTGGTCGAGTCTCACCCTGTGTCGCCGGATCCCGATGGCGGAGTTGGCGCGGTGATCGATGCCCTCGTCGTCCGGCTCGGCGACACCGACGACACGGTGGCCGAGGTCGCGGCCTTCGCTCTCGGTGAGACCGGCACCCCCGACAGTCCTCCCCCGCCGGCGCACGTCGTCGACGCCCTCGAGACGATGGCGACGAGCCACGAGGTCCACCTGTGTCGCGAGGCAGCGGTGGCCGCCCTCGGCGCCCTCGGTGTGGGGCGGGCGACGATCCTTGCGGCCCTCGGCGACCGGGCCACCGTGCGACGTCGTGCCGTGATCGCCCTCGCCCCCTTCGAGGGGCCCGACGTCGACGCCGCCCTCGAGCGCGCCCTCGACGACCGCGACTGGCAGGTCCGTCAGGCCGCCGAGGACCTGTTGACGATCACCGCCGACGGCGAGCGGGCCGTCGAAGCAGACGCAGGAACAGCAGACGAGACAGAGACCTAGCGGCGCGAGCGGGATGTCATGAACATGTCCCGCACCTCGTCGAAGCTCTCGATGCACTGTCCGGCGCCGAGCACGACGGCCTCGAGGGGCTGCTCGACGAGGTTGACGTCGACCTTGGCCGCCTCGCTGATGCGGTTGTCGAGCCCGACGAGGAGACCGCCTCCGCCGACGAGGTGGATGCCGTGGATGATGAGATCCTGGGCCAGTTCCGGTGGCGCCGAACCGAGGCACGACACCACCGAGTCGACCATCGCCGAAACGGGTTCCTCGATCGCCTCGCGCACCTCCGAGGCCCGGAGGGTGACGGTGCGGGGTAGGCCGCTCATCAGCTCGCGTCCACGCACGTCGGCGCCCCACTCCTCCTCCGTCGGCCACGCGGTGCCGATCGACTTCTTGATCTGCTCGGCGGTCTGCTCGCCGACGGCGATGCCGTGGGAGCGGCGCACGTAGGACTGGATCGCGGCGTCGAGGTCGAACCCGCCGACCCGAACCGCCTCGAGGGCGACCACGCCGCCGAGCGAGATGAGGGCGGTTTCGGTGGTGCCGCCGCCGATGTCGACGACCATGTTGCCGATGGGCTGATCGATCGGGAGGCCGGCGCCGATGGCGGCCGCCATCGGCTGCTCGAGCAGGTGGGCCTCCTGGGCCCCGGCCCGGCGAGCCGCCTCGCGCACGGCCCGCTGCTCGACCGCAGTGATGGCCGAGGGCACGCAGATCACGACTCGGGGCCGGTTGAAGCGGCTGACGCCGGCCCGGTGGAGCACGAGGCGGATCATGCGCTCGGTGATCTCGAAGTCGGTGATCGCGCCTTGACGCAGGGGCCGCACGGCGACGATGTGACTCGGCGTGCGGCCGATCATCTTCCACGCCTCGCTCCCGATGGCGAGCACGTCACCGGTGCGGGTGTTGAGGGCGATGACCGACGGCTCGTTGAGCACGATGCCCTCGCCCCGGGCGTAGACGAGGATGTTGGCGGTGCCGAGGTCGATGGCCAGGTCGCGACTCACGACGGCGGCGCCTCGCCAGCCTCGGTCCCGGCGGCGGCGATCTCGGTGAGGTGCTGGGCCTCGAGCCCCCAGCTCTCGCCGTCGCTCCACTTCTCCTTCTTCCAGATCGGCACCGTGTGCTTCAGGGTGTCGATCAGGTAGCGGCAGGCCTCGAAGGCGACGTCGCGATGAGGCGACGACGCCACGACGACCACGGCCGACTCGGTGATCGGGACCGGCCCCACCCGGTGGATCAACACGATCCTCCCCAGGTCGGGCCATCGGTCGCGGGCCGACTCGGCGAGGGCGTCGAGACGCGGGATCACCTGTTCGGTGTAGGCCTCGTACTCGAGGACCGACACGTCTTCCCGCCCCTTCGAGTGATCGCGAGCGGTGCCCGAGAAGGTCACCACCGCCCCACACGAGGGCATCACGGCCCAGGCGCTCGCGGCCTCGAGAGGGAGGGGTCCGTCGAGGAGGCCTGTCCAGGTGTTACCCGAATCCGGTGGCTGCACGGCGGCCATGCTAGTCGGGGCGCGGATTTCGTCGATGGGCGACGTTGTAGGATCTGCGGCCGTGGGTAGCGAGCCAGACGACATCGCCGGGCCACCGCCCGATCCCACCGAGCGGGTGTGGCGGCATCCCTCGGAGATCGCAGCGGCCAACGCCTTCGCCGCTCGGGAGGCCGAAGAGGCCGACCGGGGCGACCGGGCCCGTTGGTCCGTCGCCCTCGGAGGCGCCGCCGGAATCGCCGCCTGTCTCGGGCTGTTCGCCGTGGCCGCCTCGATGTCGGGCGGGGCCCGTCCCACCATCGACGCCGCCAGTCGCCTCACCACGCCGACCACGGCCGCCGCGAGCGCACCGACCGTCGCCGACACCCTCGGCCGGTCCGCCGAGACCACTACCTCCACCGCGGCCCGGGCGTCATCGACCGTGGCCGCCGCGTCGATGGCGTCGGCGTCGAGCGCCACCCTCCCCCCTGGCTACGACAGCGGCGCGAGCGATGGCGTCCACCTCGTGCTCGGTGACGCCGAACCGATCGCCCACGCCATCGAGGCGACGGTCGCCACACCGTTCCAGGACCTCGACGTCACGACCGTCACCTTCGTCGGCGGCGAGCCGGGCGGGTTCGATCGCCTGCTCCTCACCAGCGCCGCCGCCACCCAGGCCAGCGACGAACTGTCGGTGATGATCGACGGCGCCGCCTACAGCGCGGCGGTCGTGGCCGCCGACCGTTACACCGACGTCGCCGTGCTCGGCGTCTGGAACTCGATGACCGACGCTACGCCCGACGACGGCGAGTCATCGGGCGACGCTGTCTCAACCGAGCAACCAACGAACGACGCCCTGCCGACCGAAGACCGACCGAGCGAGGCGTCGACCACCCGGGCCGCCGCCCCAGGCGACGTCGTCGTGCTCGCGGGCCACGACCACCCCGACCCGGCCCAGTCGGGCCGGGTGGTCTCGGTCGACCAGATGTCGTCGGCCGTCGACGGCCATCCCCTGATCGGCGCCGTGCTCACCTCGATCGCCGCCCCCGACGTCGCCGCCGGCAGCGCCCTGTGCGACGACACCGGCACCGTGATCGGGATGGTGGTGGCCGGCCAGGCCAAGCTGGCGACCGCCGTGCCGATCACCGATGCCGGTGTCGTCGCGTGGGCCCTCGTCCATCACGGGGCGGCGGGCAGCGCCCACCTCGGGGTCGCCGGCCGCGGCACGACCGCCGGCATCGAACTCACCTCGGTCACCGACGGCGGGCCGGCGGCGACCGCCGGTCTGGCGTCGGGCGACGTCGTGACGATGGTCGACGGTGTCGCCGTCACCGACTTCGCCGCCCTGGTCGCCCTGTTGCGCACCGTCAGCCCGGGCGACACGGTGGTGGTGACGATCGACCGAACGGGGACCGAGCTGGAGCTGACGATCCACCTCGGCGGCGACCGCTGACCGACCTCGGCGGCGGCAGCGAGACCGGTTCGGCTCGGGTCATCGGCTGAGCTTGCGGGCGGCGCCGCCGGCCACCGCACCCGCGGCCGCGAGGGCGGCCCCGGCGGCGGCGAGGGCCAGCTCTTGGCGCCGTTGGGCACTCATCGCCCACGGCGGCGCCGGCGTGCCGGCCACGAACGCCTCCTCGTTGGAGAAGGCCGGCACCCAGCCGGCGGCCCGCAGCTTGGCATTCGACACCACCCACGGCGCGCTCACGTAGGGCTCGATCCCGTGCGGGGCCTGGCGGATGCCGACCCGACCCCCGGCCGAACGAAGGCGACGACTCACCGTCGAGGGAAGCCGCACCGGCAGGCCCCCGACCAGCTGGCGGAACACCTCGCTGCCGACCCAGCCGTCGGGAGCGACGTTGATCGGCCCCTCGAGCCCCTTGCGGATGACGGTGACGTAGGCCGAGGCGAGGTCGTCGTGATGGAGAAACTGCACCGGCGGGTCGAGCTGTTCGGGCCGCACCGCCACCCCCGCCCGCAGCGCCGCCGACACCCAACTGGTGTCGCGCTCGGACAGGGTCGTCGTCGGCCGGACCAACGCCGCCGACCACCCGTGGCCCTCGGCCCAGGCGGTCGCTCGCTGCTCGAGACGCAGCTTGGCCTCGGCAAACGCCATGCCGTCGTTGGGGCGGGGCGGACGCGACTCGAACACGGGCACCGGGTTGTCGTCCCACGCGCCATAGACGAGGGCGGAGGACGACACGACGAGCCGTCGGGGACGAGAGGTGAACCCCGACATCTCGAGCCCCCGCAACAGTCGGTCGAGGAGGGCCAGGCCGGTGCCCGCGTCGTCGCGTCGGCCGTCGACCTCGGCCAGGTGGACGACGATGTCGGCCCCGTCCAATCGCTGACCGAGCTGTTCGGGGCCGGCGGCCAGCAGGTCGAGCCGGACCGGTTCGACGGCTTCGAGGGCGGCGAGTCGGGTGGGGAGGTCGTCACGGTCGACGGCCAGGATTCGCAGGCGCTCCCCGTCGATCGGACCGCCCGCGGCGAGCTGGCGCACCACTCGACGTCCCACTGCACCGGCGGCCCCGGTGACCGCGATCACCGTCACGGCTCTACGATGCCCTTGTGAGCGATTCCGATCCACTGGGAGGATCGCCCTTCGGCGAAGGGTTCTCCTTCGAAGACCTGGCCAAGATGCTCGGCTCTCTCGGAGGGCTCGGCGGTCCGGCCGGCGATCCGTGGGCCCAGGCCCGACAGATCGCCCAGACCGTGGCGACCGAAGGGCGGAGCGAACCCAACCTCGACCCCAAGGTGCGAATGGCGGTGGAGGACCTGGCGCGGGTGGCGGATCTGCACGTCCGCCAGCTTCCCACGCTCGACCTCCACCCGGAGGCCAGGGTGCGAGCCGTCACGCGCAGCACGTGGGTGAGCGAGAGCTTCTCGGCCTATCGCCCCTTCCTCGAGCGCTTCGGCGAGGCGATGGGCGAGGCCAACTCGGCGATGGTGGCCGAGGCCGGCGGCGCCGACCCGATGGCCGCCATGTTCGGCCAGATGTTCACCTCGATGGGCCCGATGATGGTGGCGGCCAGCGCCGGCTCGATGATCGGCCACCTGGCCCAGCACACCCTCGGCCAGTACGACCTGCCGGTGCCGCGCGAGGGTCACGAAATCCTCGTCGTCCCGACGGCGATCGACGACGCTGCGGCCGATTGGGCGGTGTCGGTCGACGAGCTCCGCCTGTGGGTGCTCGTCCACGAGCTCGTCGCCCACGCGGTGTTGTCGACGCCCCACGTGCGTCGCCAGATGGACGCGCTGATGATGGACTTCGCGGCGGCGTTCCGGCCCGACCCGGAGA
Organism: Acidimicrobiales bacterium; assembly: GCA_033851875.1. Classification (GTDB taxonomy): domain Bacteria; phylum Actinomycetota; class Acidimicrobiia; order Acidimicrobiales; family SZUA-35; genus JAWSVN01. Next base: position 38,934 of record JAWSVN010000004.1, on the reverse strand, counting down.
AGATCGCCGGCGAGCTCGGCGACATCACCGACTTCGGTCAGATCGCCGAGCTCTCCCAGCAGCTCGGCGACCCCGACACGGTGCTCGGCCTGATGCGCTCCCCGGCTCACGATCTCCTCCTCCCCCGCCTCGACGCCCTCGTGGCCGTCGTGTTGGGGGCGATCGACCATGCGGTCTGCTCGATCTGCGAGCCGCTGGTGAGCGACCACGCCGCCATCCGCGAGCACCTGCACTCGCGCCAGGTCGACGTGGCACCGGCCGACAAGTTCATGGAACGACTGCTCGGCATCGACATCACCGACGCCACGCTGCGCCGCGGCCGCGCCTTCATCGACGGGGTGATCGAACGAGCCGACGAGGGCGTCCTGACCCGGCTCTGGGCCGACGAGCTCGACCTGCCGACGGCCGCCGAGGTCGACGCGCCGGGGCTGTGGTTGGCCCGGATCGGGCTCGATCCGGAGATGCCCGGTGGCACCACCTTCGAGATCCCCGACGATCTGTCGGGCCTCGACGACGCCTGAGCCGCCCCGGTCAGGCCTCGGGGTACTCCGGAGGTCTCGGGTCCACCGGGCGGGGCATCACCTGGGTCGGCGCCCCGTCGCCGCCGGTGTCGCCGTTGCGACGTTTCGCCACGCGAGCCCGTAGCCCCCGCAGAGTCTCGGGATCGACGGTCGGGGCGGGGTCGCGCCCGAGCCAGTAGGTGACCGAAGCGAACCCGGCGGTGATGGCGATCATCAGGAACCCGATGCGGGCCGGCAGCGGGATGACCACCGGGATCAGGGCGCCGAACACCCACAGCAGCTGGAACTTCGACTCGAACCGGCTGAAGCTGCGACCCAGGTTGGCCTCGGGGGCATCGCGCTGCACGATCGCGTCGAACGACTGCTTTCCCGCGCCGGCCGACACGGCCGCGGCGAACGCCACCAACATGGCGCCCACCAGCCCTCCGGCGAGGGCGCCGAGTGCGCCGGCGACGGCCATGAACCCGAGCACCCCTGCGAGGATCCGTTCCTCGGGGTAGCGGGCCCGCAACTTCGGCGACAGGAACCCGCCGGCGAGACCGCCGACGCCGGTGGCGACCAGCACCATGCCGAAGTGCCACGTGGGCGCACCGCCGGTGGCGAGCTCGAGCCGTGCCTGGCCGAGGGCCTCGCGCACCCGGTGACCGATCTCGACGCCGGGCCCGGTCGGGCCGGGGTCGACCCCACCACGCAGTTCGAACGCCAGCAGCATCGTGAGGAACCCGACGAGGGCGCGCACGTAGCCCATGGCGGACGCTGCGATCAGGATCCCTGCGCCGCGCAGCTCGGCCTTCTCCTCCGCCTCGGCCGGGCGCGACGCCACCGTCGTCGGCGGGATCCGCAGGGCCAGGACCGCTCCTGTCACGAAGACCGTCGACGCGAAGATCAGCACCGCCGTCGGGCCGATCAACAACAGCAGCACGCCGGGCACGCCGAACAGGCCGGCCGACACCGCAGACAGGATCGACAGGCGGGCGTTGGCCGCCACCAGCTCCTCCTCGTTCCGGACCAGACCCGGTACGAGGGCGCTCTTGGCGACGTGGTGGGTCTTGCCGAGCACCAGCATCGAGAACGCGAGGGGGAACAGCAGCAGCGAGTCACGCCAGTTGGCCACGGCCAACACCAACACGGCGCGCGACGCGGCGGCCACCACCACCATCGACCGGTGCCCGCCCTGGAGACGGTCCATCGCCGGCCCGAGCAGGGGGGCCACGACTGCGAAGGGGGCGGCGGTCACCAGGAGGTAGAGGGCCACCATCCAACGGGCATCGTTGGGGTCCATCGAGAAGAAGATGGAGTCGGCCAGGGCGACGGCGAAGAGGGCGTCGCCACCGGCCGAGCAGGCATGGGCCCGCAGAAACCGCACGAACGGACTCACCCGAAAGGCCTCGACCCCCGCGCTGTCTGCCCGTTTCACCGTGCCGACCTTACTGCGCCGACCTTCCTGCGGCGCGGCGCTGAGGAGGGCCTCGTCGAGCGACGACCGGTCGGCTCGGCGGTCACTCCTTGGGAAGTTCGAACTTGTAGCCGAGCCCGCGGATCGTCACGATCCGGGTCGGTCGCGACGGCTCGGGTTCGACCTTGGAACGAAGCCGCTTCACGTGGACGTCGAGGGTCTTGGTGTCGCCGACGTAGTCGTGGCCCCAGACCCGGTCGATCAGGGTGTCGCGTGGCAGCACCCGCCCGGCGTTGCGCAGCAGCAGGGCGAGCAGCTCGAACTCCTTGAGGGGGAGCTCGACCTTGTCGCCGCGGATCACGACCTCGTGGCGATCGATGTCGAGGGCCACGTCGCCGACCACGAGCGGGGCGGCGTCGCTGTCGTCGCTGTCGTCGCCGGCGGGCTCCACCCGCCGCAACACCGCCCGGAGCCGGGCGACCAGCTCTCGCATTCGGTAGGGCTTGGTGATGTAATCGTCGGCCCCGACCTCGAGTCCGACCACGACGTCGACCTCGCTCGACTTGGCCGTCACCATGATGATCGGCACCTTCGACTCGGCCCGGATCTCGCGACACACGTCGACCCCGGAGACCCGCGGCAACATCAGGTCGAGCAGGATCAGGTCGGGGGTGTTGGCGCGGAACACCTCGAGCGCCTCCGCGCCGTCGCGAGCGACCAGCACCTCGAAGCCCTCCTTCTCGAGGCCGATGGTCACGGCGTCGACGAAGGCTTCTTCGTCTTCGACGACGAGGATCGAGGTCATGAACGGGTTCCTTCGGGGGATCTCGACAGGTCGAGGGTGGGGCGGGCTTCGGGCAGACGCAGGGTGAAGGTCGAGCCGACACCCTCGGTGGAGCGGAGGCCGACATCGCCCCCATGGGCGACCGCCACGTTGCGCACGATCGACAGCCCGAGGCCGGTGCCGCCGGTGTCGCGTCGACGCGACGGGTCGACCCGGTAGAAGCGTTCGAAGACGCGCTCGAGATCGCCCTCGGGGATGCCGATGCCGTGGTCGGTGATCTCGAACGACGTCCAGCCGTCGACGTGCTGCGCGATGACCTCGACGGTGGTTCCCTCATCGGAATACTTGATCGCGTTGTCGACCAGGTTGGCGATCGCCGACACGAGCTGGCGACGATCGGCGTGCACGGTGGCGTCCTCGGCCTCGACGACGACGTCGACCTTGCGCTGCTCGGCGGCCGCCGCGACCCGGGCCACGGCGATCGACAGGACGTCGTGGATCGCCACCGGGTGGGGGTCGAACACCTCGCCCGACTCGACCTGCGACAGGGTCAGCAGGTCGTCGATCGTGTTGCCGAGCCGGATCGCCTCGGCCAACACCCGGTTCGACAGGCGCTGCACCACGTCGGGGTCGTCGGCGTCGACGAGGGTCTCGGCCAACACGCCGAGGGCGCCGACCGGGGTCTTCAGCTCGTGGCTGACGTTGGCGACGAAGTCGCGCCGGATGTCGGCGACCCGATGGTTCTCCGTGGTGTCCTCGATCGAGACGACCGTGCCGAGGTAGCGGTCGTCCTCGAACATCGCCGAGCCCCGGAGCACCAGGAACCGGCGGGGCGGCCCGTAGAGATCGAGCTCTCGCTTGGCCCGGCCCTCGGTCTCGCTGATCTGGGCGACCTCGGCGATGGCGGCATCGACCAGGGTGTCGGTGTGACGCCCCGAGCCGAACTCCTCGGCCAGGGCGTTTCGGTAGGCGGCTCGACCGGCGGTGTCGGTCACGACGATGCCGACGGGCAGGTTGACGAGGACCCGCTGGAGTCGCTGGCGGACCACGGCGGCGGGCCCCTCGGTCAGCTCGGGCGCCACCTCGACCGTCTCGGCGTCGGGCGCCGGATCGGCCTCGGGCTCGGGCTCGTCGGGGTCGATCCCGAGGTCGCCGAGGAGCTGGTCGACCAGCTGCTCGTCGGCCGCGCTGAACGCACCCGAGGGCAGCGTCGACTCGAAGCGGCCGCCGACCTCGGCGGCAGGCTCGGCCGCCACCCGGCGGCGGACCGTGCGGAAGCGCGCCCCGAACAGCAGCCCGGCGGCGAAGCCGAGGGCGAGCGCAGCCCAGGGGATCATGACCGGCGAGTCGACGAGCCGAACCTCATGCGGCGGTCACTCGCCGTCCGCCATCGGCGGCTCGACGGCTTCGGGCGGCACCGGGTCGTCGCCGTCGATCTCGTCGCCGGTGTGGCGCGATGCCGCTCGCAGGGCACCGGTGTGTTCGGGCAGCCAGCCGGTGACCATGTAGGAGACGCGGTGGCCGATGTTGACGGCGTGGTCGCCGATCCGCTCGTAGTAGCGGGCGATCAGCGCCAGCTGCACCGCAGCCGCCAGGTCGATCTGGCCCTCAGCGTGGGCTGAGAAGATGGCCTCGACCATGTCGCGGTTGAGCTGATCGAGCTGGTCGTCGATGTCGTCGAGCGCCTCGGCCAACTCGGCGTCGCCGTCGGCGTAGGCGTCGAGGGAGAGCTGCAGCAGACGTTGCGCCTCCTTGGCCATCGACGCGACCACGCCACGGATCGACGGACTCATCGGTGAGCCGTACATGCGCCGGGCCGCCTTCGACACGTTGACCATCAGGTCGGCCGACCGCTCGAGCTCGGCCACCAGCTTGATCGCCGTGATCAGGTGGCGCAGGTCGCCGGCCACCGGCGACTGCAGGGTCATCATCGTGAAGCAGCGCTCTTCGAGGTCGACCGACAGCCCGTCGATCTCGTCGTCGCCGTCGATCAGGTCTTGGGCGCCGCCGAGCTCGCCCGACAGCAGGATCTCGGTGCCCCGGGGCACGGTCTCGCACGTCATCGCCCCGAGACGCAGCAGGTCGGTGCGGAGCTGTTCGAGTTCACGGTGGAACGCGCTGCGCAGGTCACGACCGGCACTGGCGGGTTCGGGAACGATCGGGGTGTCGGTCATTCAGCAACCTCCTCGGCGAGGTAGGACGGGTCGCCGGTGACGAGGTAGCGGAGCCGGCTGGCCATCACGTTGGTGTGGTCCCCGATCCGGTCGAACGAACGACCGATCACGAACGCCGCGATCGCCACGCGCACGGCATCGGCCCCCTCGAGTTCGAGGAGACGAGACATCAACAACTGACCGTAGTCGTCGGCGTCGCGATCGGCGCGAGCCTCGTCGAGGTCGGTGAGCTTGCCGCTCGACCACGCCCGGGTCACCACCCCGAACCGTTCGGTGGCGGTGGCCCCGAACTCGTCGATGACGGCGTAGACCTCGGGGTGGCCCTGGAGGAGGGCGACGTCGTCGCCCCGCTTGGCGATCCGCAGGCACAGGTCCCCGATCCGTTCGAGCGACGCCAACACCCGGATGACCGACACCACCAGCCGTAGGTTGGTCGCCATCAACGACTGCTGCATCAACAGGTCGTAGCAACGCTCGGTGAGCGACACCCCGATCGCGTCGATCTCGTCGTCGCCGGCGACCAGGCTGGCGGCGATGTCGGGGTCACCGGTCTTCACCAGCTCCACCGCCTTGGCCAGCGCCTCCTCCACGAGGAGCGCCATCACCTCCACCTGGAGACGCAGGCCATCGAGTTCGTCGACGAAATCAGCCATCGGCCTCACCGATTACACTGCGGGGACAAGGCTTCGAAAGGTACGGAGCTGGGGTTACGACCAGGGGTCGAGAGCTTAGACGCCAGGTGAACGAGGTGCGAACCCTCACCGGGCGCGCGCCACCGTCTCGAGCCGCTCCGCCGGGGCTGGATGAGGCGACAAGGCACGGGCGATCGGGCCCGGCGCCAGCGGGGTGTCGGTGCCGGCCACGACCGGGCGGAGCTGCTCGGCGGGCACGTCGACGAGGCGAACCGCCGCCAGGTCGGCCCGGCGTTCCTGGGCTCGACGCGACCACGCGATCCCCAGGCCGACCACCACGGCGAAACCGACCGCCACCGCGGACGCGATCGGCCACGACGGGCCCGCCAGCCTCGAACCGATGACCAGGGCGGCAGTGCCGACGACGACGGCGGCGTGGTGGGCCCGTCGCCGAGCCGGGTCGCCGGCCGCCAGGTGAGCCAGCTCGTGGGCGATCACCCACCGTCGGATCGGGGCGGGCCGGGCCTCGACGGCGGAGGTGAGGGCGAGGCGAGCATCCCCTACCTCTCCCGCGACCGACGCCTCGACGCAGCTCGACGGCCGCAGCGACACGGCGACGGGTCCCACACCCAGGGCCGCCGCCAACTCGGCGAGCTCGTCGTCGACCGACGTCCCAACACGAGACGACTCGGCGCTCTCCGCCGGGTCGAGGCCGACCCGGCGGGCCAGCATCAGACCCACGCCGAGCGCGACGACCACCAGCACCACGACCCCGACGACCACGGCCACCGGGAGACGCGCCGCCACGAACTGGACGGCCGTCAGCACCACGGTCGAGGCCGCCACGCGGACGCCGAACCGCGCCACCACCGGCGCCGCCGACGGCGACGCCTCGAGCTCGGCTTCGCTGAACCAGCGGTCGGGGCGGGCCGGCGTGGCCCACCAGGTGCCCGCCGTCATGACGAGGCCACGCCCGTCACCTCAGCCGGCGAGGGCCTCGAGAACGGCGCCGTCGATCGCCTCGAACGCCGCGACGAGGGCCCGGTCGTGGTCATAGGACAGCAGCGAACCGGCCGCCGACGGCGGCAGCCAGCGCACCTCGTCGACCTCGTCGTTGGCCTCGAAAACGTCGGCCCCAGCGGTCGCCCGCAGCACCCAGTAGCGCACCGCCTTGGGTCGACCCTTGTTGTCGACGTAGTCGATCGTCGGCAGCTCGGGTCCGATCAGACCGGTGATGCCGGTCTCCTCCTCCACCTCGCGCCGGGCACACTCGAGGTCGGTCTCGCCCGGGTCGAGCTTGCCCTTGGCGAACGACCAGTCGTCGTAGCGGGGTCGGTGCACGACGAGCAGCTCCGGGCCGTCGGCGCCGGGCTGGAAGACGAGGCAGCCGGCGGCTCGCACCACGTAGTCGTCGATGTCGGAACGGTTCCCCATCAGCGGGCCTCCGGCGTGGTCAGGTTGATGGACGGGGTCTCGGCCTCGGACGGCTCGGCGTCCTTGCGTTCGGCTCGCTGGTGGGCGAGCTCCTCGAGGCGGTCGTGGGCCGACACCGTGCCGCCCGCGATGCGGCGATAGCCGTCGACCGGATCGAGGCACCACGAGTTGGTGTCGTCGGCCAGGTTGACGTCGACGATCTCCTGGAGCCGGGCCTTCACCTCGTCGCCGACGGCCCGGACCACCGCCTCGACCCGACGGTCGAGGTTGCGGGGCATCATGTCGGCCGAGCCGAAGTAGTAGATCGGGCCCTCGGTCGGGTCGGCGGCGTTGGCGAACCGGAAGATCCGCGAGTGCTCGAGGTAGCGGCCGACGATCGAGCGGACCGTGATGTTGTCGGACAGGCCGGGCACCCCGGGTCGCAGGCAGCAGATGCCGCGGATGATCAGGTCGACTCGCACGCCGGCCTGGCTGGCGGCGTAGAGCTGATCGATCAGCTCGGCGTCGACGAGGCTGTTCATCTTCATGACGACGTGGCCCCGCCCGGTCGGCGCGGCCATCTCGGCGTCGATCAGTCGTTGGATCTCGGGCCGCAGTGACGTGGGCGCCACCAGCAGGCGGTGATAGCTCATCTCCCGCCCGTAGCCGGTGAGCGAGTTGAACAGCTGGGTGAGGTCCTCCCCCACCGCACGATCCGCGGTGAGCAGGCCGACGTCCTCGTAGATGCGGGCCGTCTTCGCGTTGTAGTTGCCGGTGCCGACATGGCAGTAGCGGCGCAACCCGTCGCTCTCCGACCTCACCACCAAGGTGATCTTGGTGTGGATCTTCAGGCCGACGAGGCCGTAGACCACGTGCACGCCGGCCTCCTCCAGACGGCGGGCCCACTCGATGTTGGCCTGTTCGTCGAAGCGGGCCTTGAGCTCGACCAGCACCGCCACCTGCTTGCCCCGCTCGGCGGCGCGTATCAACGACTTCACGATCGGGCTGTCGCCCGAGGTGCGGTAGAGGGTCAGCTTGATCGCCAACACCTTGGGGTCGCGCGACGCCTGACGGACGAACTCGGCGACGGAGTCCGCGAACGAGTCATAGGGGTGGTGGAGCAGCACGTCGTGTTCGCGGATGCGGGCGAAGAGCTGGGACGAGTTCTCGAGGTCCCGCAGCGCCGGCGGCGTGGCGGCCACGAAGTTGGGGATCGTCAGGTCGGCTCGAGGCAGCGAGGCGATCTCGAAGAAGCCGGTCGGGTCGAGCAGACCCCGGAACCGAAAGAGCATGTCGTCGTCGACGTCGAGCTCACGCTTGAGCAGCTGGAGCGTCTCGGCCGGCATCGTCTGGTCGACCTCGAGTCGGATCGCCCGGCCGAAGCGGCGGCGTCGCAGCTCGAGCTCGACGGCCTCGAGGAGGTCGTCGGCTTCCTCGTCGTCGAGGGTGAGGTCGGCGTTTCGGGTGACCCGGAACGGCCACGCCCCCACGATCGTCATGCCGGGGAACAGCTGATCGAGGTGGGCCGCCATCACCTGTTCGATCGGCACCCGCACACCCGAGGGCAGCTCGATGAAGCGCGACAGCGTGGGCGGGACCTTGATGCGGGCGAAGCGCCGCTTCCCCGAGCTCGGGTCGGAGACGAGCACCGCCAGGTTGAGCGAGAGGCTCGAGATGTAGGGGAAGGGATGGCCCGGGTCGACGGCGAGCGGGGTGAGCACCGGGAAGATGTGTCGGCTGAATTCCTCGGCGGCGGCGACCCGGTCGCCGGCTGCGAGATCGCCCCAGTCGACCACGGCCACCCCGACGTTCGCGAGGGCGGGCAACACCTCGTCGAGCAGGGCCCGTTCGAGCTCGGCGGCCTGGGCTGCCACCTCGTGACGGATGCCGTCGAGCTGTTGGAGCGGGGTGAGCCCGTCGGGCGGGGTGCGGGTGATTCCGGCCGCGACCTGGTCGCGCAGGCCGGCGACCCGCACCATGAAGAACTCGTCGAGGTTCGAGGAGTAGATGGCGCAGAACTTCAGCCGTTCGAGGAGGGGCAGGTCCGGGTCGAAGGCCTGGGCCAACACCCGGGCGTTGAAGTCGAGCCACGACAGCTCACGGTTGCGGAAGCGTTCCGGGCCATCGACGGCGATGTCGATCGCCTCCTCGGTCTCGTTCATGGGTCCTCTCGACGGGTGGTGTGGCTGTTCACAGTCAACCACGTCGGCAGTGAACCATGCGGGGTGGCCCGAAGAGTCAACGCGTGGTGAACTCCAGGTGTCAGGAGCCCCCGGCGAGGCCGACAGCCGCGCCGCCCGACGCACGGTCGGCGGCCAGCGCCGCCGCACCGACCACACCGGCGTCGTCGAGCCGATGGCCGAGGGTCACCAGGGTGGTGTTCGGGCCGAAGCCGCCGAACTCGGGGTGGCCGACGATCTCGTCGACCAAGGGCTGCCCGAGCTTGTCGACGATGCCACCGCCGAGCACCACACACCCGACGTCGAGAAGGGTCGCGGTGTTGCCGATCACGCGAGCGAGGGCGGTGATCGCTCCTTCGAGGAGCTCGGTGGTCACCGGACACTGCTCTTCGAGCGCCTTGGCCAGGTGGCGCGACTTGATGGCGCTGTCGCCGGCGAGATCGATCAGCACACTGCGCTCACCGGCCGCGGCCCGGCGTCGGGCCTCGCGCTCGATGCCGGCCTTGCCGGCGTAGGTCTCCAGGTGGTCGACGCCCCCGCAACCGCAGGGACGCCCCTCGGTTCCTACCGTCACGTGACCGATCTCGCCGGCCAGTCCACGGGTGCCGGCCCGCAGGGCGCCGTCGAGCACGAGCCCTCCGCCGACGCCGGTGCCGACGAAGACCGCCAGCAGGTCGGCGTGGCCCCGCCCGGCGCCGAGCCGGTGCTCGCCGACGGCGCCGCAGTTCACGTCGTTGCCGACGACCACGGGACGGCCGAGGCGCGTCTCGAGGATCGTGGCCAGATCGAGGGGCTCGTCCCAGCCGACGATGTTGGGGCATCGCTCGACCACGCCGGCGTCGTTGACCGGGCCGGGCACACCGACACCGATCGCCGGCGCCGCGGCGTCGGGGTCGATCTCGCCGATCACAGCGAGCAGGGCGTCGACGACGTCGGCGACCCCGGTCTTCGGAGTGCGGGCCTTCACCCGACCGGTGCTCGCGCCGGTGGTCGGGTCGACCCACCGGGCCAGGATCTTGGTGCCGCCGAGGTCGACGCCGATCACGCTGCGTCCCTCGATCGGCCCGGCTGCACTACTCATCGACAACTCGTCATCCCGTTCGGGGTCATCGGCTGTTGGTCGGCAGGGCGCGTCAGTCGGCGCGCGGCGCACGCGGGGCGCGCTCGCGAGGAGGTACCTCGTCGCCGAGATCCCAGTCGAGGGTGATCAGCGCCCGCTCGGCATCGCGGTTGACGCGCTCCTTGTTGCGGCGGAACTGCGGATCGTGCTTCGGCAGCAGCAGCAACCGGGCCATCACACGGGCCCAGAACTCGTCGAGCATCTTGGCGTCGCCGAAATGGGTGCGCAGCTCCCAGTGGGGCGACACCGGGCCCAGGTAGGCGATGGTGCAGTGGGCGACCGGAGGAAGATCTTCGGTGGGCTCGACGTACGTCATGGCCGATCACGATACCGGCGCGACCCCCACAACCCGGAGCCAGCGATCGCGCGACCGATCGCGCCACCGACGGTGACCAGCCGCCGCCCACGGGGGCCGTTCGTCCCCTCCTGGGTGTTTTCACCCAAGAACAACCGCCCAATTCGGGAACCATTTGGCCCTCCCGAACGTCTCTCTAGGCATGGACACCACCTGGATGGCCTCCGGCAACTGCAACAACCACCCCCCGGCCGTGTTCTTCCCGAGCGACGGCGTCGGTGTGGAAGTGGCGAAGGAGATCTGCGCCACCTGCCCGGCGAAGGGCCCTTGCCTCGAATACGCGCTCGAGCACCGCGTGGATCACGGCGTGTGGGGCGGCGCCTCGGAACGGCAGCGTCGCCGCATTCTCAAGGCTCGCCGAGCCGAACGACTCGCGCAGGCCGCCCGGGAAGTCGCCGAACAGCCCCGTGAACCCGCACTCGTCGTGGCCGACGACTGACGCCGACCATCATCACCCGCGGGTTCGCCCGCCACGATCGCACGTCGGGCTCCGCCCGATCCCCATCCGCACCGCCGGTCCCGCGCTCTCCCCGCTCGACCGGCCGTGCGCCCCGACGGCCCGCCGACGCCGACCTCTCCCCGAGGCGCCACGGCGGGCCGTGGCGCGTCTCGGGCTCGCTGGCTCGGGGAACGCCGGGCGCTCAGTCGAGTTCGACGAACCCGATGCCGGCGGTGGCGTCGTCGATCCGCACGAGGAGCCGGGTCCACAGCGAGGCCTCGCTGGCTTCGGTCTGCGACAGGATCGCCGCCGCGCTCGCCACATCGGCACCGACGAGGGTCACGGCCGAATCCCCGACCTGGGCGACGACGACGTCGCCCTGGATCCACACCGGGTAGCCGCTCAGCTCGAGACGCTCGGCGTCGGCCATCGCGGTCGAATCGACGGCGCCCCATTCGCGGAACATCGAGACTGGTTGGCCGTCGATCTCCCACACCGCCTCGGCTCCGACATCGGCGCCGGGATTCGCCCCGAGGGGGACGACCGACGACAGGAAGCTGGCCTCGACCGTCGTATGGGCGTCGGCCATGTCGTCGACCTGGGGCCGCACGTCGGTGGCGAGCCGACCGCTGAAGCCGAGCCCGGCGCCGAGCACCAGGGCGGCGGCCGCCGCCCCCAACAGCGACCGACCGGCGAACAGGGGGCGGTGGTCGATGGCCGACGCGATCGCGCCGGTCGGGGGGTCGACCGGTTCGAGCCCGGACAGAAGCGCGGCGATCTCGAGCTCCCACGCCTCTTCGGCGTCGGGCGCGCCGGTGTCAGCGGTGTCGTCGGGCGGAACACCGCCGTCGAGCGACTCGGTCATGCCAGGGCCTCCCGGAGTCGGGCGCGCCCGCGATGGATGCGGCTCCGCACGGTGCCCATCGGGATGTCGAGCTGGGCGGCGATCTCCTCGTAGGAGTAGCCGAGCACGTCCTTGAGCACCACGGGCGCCCGATAGTCGGGCGGCAGTTGGCCGAGGAGCTGCTGGAGGTGATCCGGCAGATCGCGCTGGGCCATCTCGGCCTCGACACCCGGCGATCCCTCGATCACCCGATCGGGATCGTCGGGGAGGGCCTGGGTGGGGCGGCGCTTCTTCGCCCGGGTCCGATCGAGGAAGGCGTTGGTGGTGATCCGGCTCAGCCAGCCCTCGAAGTTGCCTGGCTTGTAGGTGCGGAGCCCGCGACGCACACGGAGTAGGACGTCCTGGACCAGATCTTGGGCATCGTGGTGGTTGCCGGTGAGCCGGTAGGCGAGGGAGTAGATGAATCGGCCGTGGGTGTCGGCCACCTCTTCCCACGTCGGCACACGCGGCGGCGCCGCTGCCGGAGCAGCGGCGGCGACATCTCCCACCGGGGCGGGATCGATCACGAACGCGAGGGCCATCGTGGGTTCAAACGACGACCACGGTCGTCGAGTTCCCACCATCGCCCCGAATTCTCCGAAACGACGTGACGACGCATGCTGCGCCGACGTCGGATCAGGCGACTTCGTCCTTGTCGTCCTCGCCGAGACCCTCGTCGAGGCCACCCTTGAATTCCTTCTGTGCCCGGCCCAGATTGCGGGCGAGCTGCGGCAGCTTGGCGCCACCGAAGAGGATCAGGATCGCCAGGAGGATGATCAGCAGTTCGTAACCCTTGGGTACACCCATTGCCTCAGCCTACTCCTCGTTCGGGATCTCGAAGGTTCGCTCGGCGGTTTGGGACCAAACCTTGAGCAAATTCCATGTTTCGGCCGGCTCTCACGCCGGTCCCGACCTCAAGCGGTGCGGTC
>JAWSVN010000004.1:0-26103 GCA_033851875.1 Acidimicrobiales bacterium | reverse complement strand
CCCCAGATCCCGAACTTCTCACCGTTGGCAAGAGCGAACTCGAGACAATCGTCCTTGACGACACAGCCTCGGCAGACTTCCTTTGCCTCGCGGGTCGAGGCGCCACGCTCGGGAAAGAACAGGTCGGGATCAACGCCGAGGCAGTTCGAGAACTCCTGCCACGAGGTATCCAACATGATGTGCTTTCGCCCGATGCGCATGGATGAGGTTGCCTCCTCCGCCAGAGCGTTCCCGGGTGCGGAGTGTCGACGTGTGTGGGAACGCTTCCCGCCAGCGCGAGGCCGCCGACGGAGCTGTGCGTTGCAAGCGAGGCTCGACGGCGACGCGCCGACGGAAATCCCCGCCTGTAATTACAACGCTGTGATATTGCCCGCGTCTGCGGAAAATCACAAGCGGAATCTCACATCTCCAGGGGATTTTCTGGTACTGCCAACCCCTCCGCGGCCCGTGCCGCGCCATCGATGAGGGTATTCGCCATCGCCACCTGGGTCTGGTTGATGAACCGGACCAAGAGGTCGCGATCCACCCCTTCGCACTCGGCGAGCACCGGCACGACCGACAGGGTGACGTAGCTCGTCTCGATGATCAGCTCGCCGATGTCGGTCGCGACTTCGAACAGGTCGCCCGTGAGCTCGGCCAACTGCTTCGCAACACCAGCGGTGCCGAGCCGGTGGGAGAAGCCCATCCACCGGTAGACACCGGGGTTGGCGAGGATCAGGTCGACGACACATCCGTGCACGGCGTCGACAATGCGGGCGGGGTCGTCGCACTCCTTCGACGCACGCTGGGCGGCCTCGAACAGTTCGAGGGCGAGGTGGCGACGGACGTGGGTGAGGATGTCGTCCAGGTCGCGGAAGTGGGTGTAGAGCGCTGCGGGCGACATCGACACCGCCTGTGCCAGCTTCCGCACCGACGGAGGGTTCCACGGGTCGGCCTCGATCAGGCCCAGTGCTGCTTGGATGATCGCTTCCCGCCGCTCGGTCATGGCTTCAGTCATCGGCACCAGCCTGTCGGCGGACGAGGCCCAATGCTCGTCATTGCAGCGTGGGTTGTTCCACCCACCCTCGGTCGGGGTCAGCGGCCCTTGAGCAGGGTGCGCTTGTGTTCGATGAAGTCGACGAGCACGTAGTCGCCGAGCGTCTGCGGTGTCGTGAAGAACGCTCGACCCTTGTTGAGCTCGGTCAAGCGCTCGACGAAGCCACGCAGGCCGGCGTCGGGGTCGAGCATGAAGGTGTTGATCGTGATGCCCGCCCGCGTGCACTTCATCACCTCGGCCATCGTCAGCTCGAGCGTCTCGTGGGCCGGCGGATACGAGAAGAACGGGTCGCCGTTCTTCATCAGGTGGGCCGTGGGCTCACCGTCGGTGATCATGATGATCTGCTTCGTGCCGGTCTCGCGCGCCAGCAGCTGCTGCGAGATCTTGAAGGCGTGGTGCATGTTGGTGCCGTACACGAAGTCCCAGCTCACCTCCGGCAGGTCGGCCGGCTTCAGCTCGGCGGCCACCTCGCTGAAGGTCACGATCCCCAGGTAGTCGCTCGGGTACTGGGAGGAGATGAGCGAATAGAGCGCCATCGCCACCTTCTTCGCCGGCAGGAAGTTGTCGCGCATCGGCATCGACAACGACAGGTCGAGCATCAGCACGGTCGACGAACGGACCTGCTTCTCGGTGCGCTCGATCTCGAAGTCCTCCGGGGTGAGCTGCACGGGGGTACCGCCACCGGTGCGGCGGATCGCGTTGGCGACCGTGCGCTCGATGTGAAGGTTGAACGGATCGCCGAACTCATAGGGCTTGGTGTCGTAATTGCGCTCGTGACCGATCCCGGTGCGGCTGGTGTCGTGGCGACCCATCCGGCCCGGGTCGAGCTTGGAGAACAAGTCCCCGAGCGCTTGTTGCCCGAGACGGCGCAGGCCGCGCGGGGTGAGCTCGAGGCGGCCTTCCTTGTTCTGGATGAGCCCCGACTCCTCGAGCATCTTCGCCAGCTCGGCGGTGCGCTCGAGGCTGGCGGCGGCGTCGTCACCGAGAAGGCGACGGACCTTCTCGAGGTCGACGTCGGCCAACGCCTGGGGCGAGGTCTGGTTGCGGAGGAAGTCCTCGAGCTGATCGAGCTCGCCGAGCTCCTGCAGCATCTGTGACGCGTCGGCGAGGCCGAGCGGGTCGAAGCCCTCGAAGTCGTAGCTCCGCTGCCAGCCGGCGTCGGGGAACATCTGTTGCAGGTTCTGCCCGAGGCGGCTCATCTCGAAGTTGAGATCCATGTCCTCGAGCAGCTGGTTGCTGAGGTCCATCAGCTGCTGGCGTTGCTCGGGGCTCATCGAGTTGAGGAGTGCCTGCATGGCCGCCATCTGCTGGGCCATCTGCTCGAGGAGTTCGTCGAGGTTCTCGGGGTCGCCAGGGAAGAAGTCGCCGAACTCGTCCATGAACTGTTCGAACTGCTCCCGCTCGGTCTCGGGGTCGACACCCTGCTCCCGCTGTTCGAGCATGCGGTTGAGCTCGGCCATCATGTCCTTCATGCGGCCGAGGTCTTCGGGCGACATGTCGTTCATGGCCCCGGCCATCTGATCGAACTGCTGCTGCACGAGCTGCTGTCGCAGGTCGTCGACCAGTTCGTCGAAGCGCTGCTGGGCCTCGGCCGAGGTGAAGTCGTAGTCCTGGAGCGAGCGCACCTTGCCGGCGAGGTCGTCGGGCAACAGGCCCAACTCCATCTGCTTGGTGGTGGCGGTCTCCTTGGCCAACTCGGCATTGCGGCGGTCGCCGTCGGTCGCGTCGGGGTCCATCGCCGTCATGTCGGCGATGGCCTCGCGGTCGCTCAAGCCCTGACGCTCGAGATCGACGACCTCGTCGAGGGCCTCGTTGATCTCGTCGTAGACACCGCCGAGGTCGTGGTTCTCCAGGCGTTGCTGCCGCTCCTCCCGGAGCTGGTCCATGATCTCGCGCAGGCCCTGGATCCGGTCGCCGTTGCGGTCCTCGAACCCCTCCTGCATCAACCGCCGCAGCGCCGCCATCGGGTCGCCGTGGTAGAGCAGGTCGTCGGTGAGTTCGCCGAGCACGTCGAACGCGTCGAGTTCGAAGCCCTTCTGCGATCCATCCCAGCGGGAGTACCTGAACCGTTGACCGACCATGCGCGACCCTACCTCAGGCGGGGGTCTCGGCTCCCACCGGGGGCGGCGGGCCGGTCAGTCCGGTTGGTCAGGGGGCGAGCGATCGGGCGGCGTCCTTCACCGCGCCGTCGCGGCCGATCAGTCCCGGCGCGGCGCCCGCCCCGTACTCGAAGTGCCAGCCGTCGATCGGGCTCGAGACCCACAGTGGGGCGCCGACGTCGGCGGCGACGGCCCGCATCGAGGCGGCCAGATCGGCGCGGGCGGCGCCGTCGTCGGCCACCTGACCCAGCGAGCCGGCGACCACGAGCGACCGCTCCCCCGCCAGTTGCCGCGCCCGGTCGGCCACGGCGTGATGGGCCTCGCCGAGGGGCACCCGGGCCCGACGCCACGGCGGGGCCGGCGACAAGCCGCCGCTCCCCGGTTCGGGCTCGGCCGGCGCCTCGACCCGCACCGGCGGCCGCAGCTCGACGACGAGGCGGTCATACGCATCGCGCAGCACGTCGACCTCGCGCCGGGGCGAGCCGGCCACCGCGATCACCCCGTCGCTCAGGGCCCGTTCCCAGCATCCCCACAGCAGCTCGTCGAGCCACGCCCGCTCGGGCGGCGCCTTCACGTCGTCGTCGGCGGCGACCAGCAGGTGGCCCGTCATCGACAGCGCCACCGGGGCGCTCCCCCGCAGCAGCCGCCACGCTTCGGCCTCGGCCGCCAGTGCGGCGTCGACCTCGCGAGCCGCCCGGCGACGGTCCGACCGCGAGCGGGGGCCGACGTCGAGCCACGCCCGGCGCAGGGCCCGGCGGG
Source organism: Acidimicrobiales bacterium (assembly GCA_033851875.1). Lineage (GTDB taxonomy): Bacteria > Actinomycetota > Acidimicrobiia > Acidimicrobiales > SZUA-35 > JAWSVN01. The sequence continues at coordinate 22,209 of JAWSVN010000004.1, read as the reverse complement.
CCGGCTCGCGCTGGGCGACCCAGCCGTCGACCAGATGCCCGAAGGTCTCGCCCGCCCAGTCGACGTGGCGCGGCCACAGCAGGCCGCGGCTGCGGTCGTCGGCGAAGCCGCCCTCGTCCTCGGCGAACCAGCCGGGCAGGGTCTCGTCGACGAGCACCGCCCAGACCTCGAACCCGAAATCGTCCCGCATGCGGGCGAGCAACTGTTCGTGGCGTTCGACCGCGAGATGGTCGTGGTCGCGGGGACCCGGCTGCAGGCGAGCCCACTCGAGCGTGACGGCGATCGTGCGCACTCCGAGCGAATGGAGCAGCGCGAGATGCTCGTCGGCCCGGTCCGGCCAGCCGGCACCGCTGACACCCTCTCGAGGCACCAGGGCCGACCAGTCCGACATCGGGGCCGGGCCCTCGAGCTCGGCCGAGGTGAGGATGGCGCCGAGCGGGGCGACCGAGTCGCTCACGCCGGCCCGCTCGCGGAAACCCACATCACGAGAATCCGAGGAGTCGGCGGGCCGTTGCCACTGCGGGCAGCGGGTCGTCGTCGACGAGCACGCCGTGGATGCCGAGGGCCTGGGCGGCCTCGATGTTGTCGGGCCGGTCGTCGAGGAAGAGGGTGGTCTCGGGCTCGGCGCCCGCCGCCTCGAGACACAGCTCGAAGAAGTTCGGGTCGGGCTTGCGCACGCCCATCAACGCCGAGTTGGCGATGCCCTGCACGAGGCCGTTCTCGAGGTAGCGGCGAGCGAGGGTGTCGTGGGCGAAACGCAGGTTGTTGGTCGCGATCAGGACGAACACCTCGGCCGCGTTGCACGCCTCGAGCAGGGCGATCATCTCCGGCCGATCGGCGGCGTCGAACAACGACGGCGGGCTGGTCGGGTCGAGCACGTCGAACAGTCCCGGCGCCCGGGCCTCGATCTCGGTCTCGAAGTCGTCGTCGCTGATCTGCCCGGTCTCGGCCCGCACCAACAGATCGTCGGGCGGCGCCCCGAGCGGGTCGGCGGCCGTGCCGAACGCGGCGAGGACGCTGGTGACGTCGAGGCCGTGTCGGTCGAGCAGGGGCGAGAACGCGTCGCGCATCGGGATCGTGATCGTGCCGCCCCAGTCGATCAGGACGGTGTTGATCGGGCCAGTCATGCGCGCAGGCTATCCGGGGTGCCTTCCTGGCTCATCAGCCCTGGCTCGTCGCCTTGCTTCCGGGATCGCGGGGCCGGGCCTCGTCGCATAGGATCCTGCCCCGCATGACCATGACCGAGGGAGGGACGCCGGCGTCCGGCGCTGCGCCGGGACGATCGGGCGACGGCGTGCTGGCGTCGATCGTGCTGACCGGGGCGCTCGTCGTCTCGATGGCCGGTATGGGGCTGGCGCTGAGCGCCCTGGTCTTCTCCGGCGACCTGGCGGTCGGCCGAGCCGAGGCCACCGCATCGTTCACCATCGGCGCCGGCCTCGTCGGCGCGTGGCTCGCCTTCCGCAGTCGCGTCGTCCCCCTCGCCACCATCCCCCAGGACGCACCGGCCGTCGTGTTGGCGGCGATCGTCGCGTCCCTCGTGGCCAGTCGACCCGACGTCGACGCCGGCGACATCCGCGCCGTGATCGGGGTGACCACACTGGCCGCCGGCCTCTCGATGCTCGTGCTCGGCCGCCTCGGGCTCGGCGAGGCCGTGCGGTTCCTCCCCACGGTCGTGGTCCAGGGGTTCATCGCCGGCACGGCGCTCCTGCTCCTCCGGGGTGGGGTCGAGGTCACCCTCGACCGTCCGCTCGAGTTCGACGATCTCGGGTCTCTCGTCGAGGGTCGAGCCCTCGCGCAACTGCTGGCGTTCCTGGCGGTGGCGGCGCTGATCGCCGCGCTGAGCTCGTCGCCCCGCGCCCCGAAGGGGGCGGCCAGCGCCGCGATCGTCGGCGCCGCCGTCGTGTTCTACGCAGCGGTGCTGGTCGCGTCGTCGACCGACGAGGTCCAGGCATCGGGGTGGTTGAGCGAGCCGGCCGACTCGGCCGTCGGGGTGCCGGTGATCGGCCCCGAGGCATTGGGCGACGCCTGGCGAGCGATCGGCGGCGAGCTCGCCGGCTTGGCGTCGGTGCTCGTCGTCACGGTCGTGGCCCTCCTCCTCAACCTGTCGGCGCTCGAGAGCGTGCGCCGAGAGCGGGTCGACACGGCCCACGAGCTGACCGAGTCGGGCGTCTCCAACATGGCGGTCTCGGTGGTCGGCGCCGTGCCGGTGTTCCATGCGCTCGGCGACACGGTGCTGGCGGAGCGGATGGGGGTGCGAGGCCGGGGCGTGTGCGTGGCCGCGGGTCTCGTGACGGCGGCGCTCGGCGTGGTCGGGGCCGGCGTCGTCGCCTACGTCCCCCTCTTCATCGCCGGCGGGATCCTCGGTGCCGTCGGCTTCGGGCTGCTCGACGGTTGGGTCCGGTTCCTCGCCGGGCCACTCACCTGGATCGACCGGGCGACGAGCACCTCGGTGGCCGTCGCCATGATCGCGATCGGGGTGATCGAGGGCGTCGTCATCGGGTTGGTGTTGGCGTGCGCCGTCTTCGTGATCCGCTACAGCCGGATCGACCCGGTCCGCCGCCAGTCCGACGGCTCGACGTCGCGCAGCGTGGTCGATCGGACCGCCGCCGAAGCAACCGCGCTCGAAAAGCACGCGGCGGCCCTGCGGGTCGTCGAGCTCCAGGGCTATCTCTTCTTCGCATCCGCCACCCGGGTCGGCGATCGGCTCCGCGACGTGGCCTCGGCGACCGAGGTGTCGATCGTGGTCGTCGACCTCCGCTTCGTCACCGGAGTGGAGTCCGGCACCTCGACCGTGATCGAACCCGTGCTCGAGGACCTGGCCGCCGGCGGGACGACGGTGCTGGTGTCGGGCCCCGACCCTCAGCTGCTGCGGGCGTGGGCGGGAGCGGCCGACGTGGAACCGCATCCGACCCTCGACCGGGCGCTGGCCTCCGCCGAGCAACGAATCCTCCAGATCGCCGAGGCCGACGACTCGAGCGACGGACCGTCGACCCCGCCCGGTTGGCTCGGACCGTTCGAACAGGCGACCGTGCCGGCGGGCGAGCACCTCCTGCGCGAGGGCGACCCCGGCGACGACCTGGTCTTCGTGCTCGAGGGCACGGTCGACGTCATCGCCCGGTCCGCGACCGGCGCCCGACACCGGGTCCGGCAGTCGTCCGGTCCGGTGTGGGTCGGCGAACTCGGGTTCCTCCGGGGCACACCCCGATCGGCCGACGTCGTCGCCCAGACCGACCTGCAGATCGCCACCCTCACGCGTGCCAGCTTCGAGGAACTCCAGCGGAGCTCACCGACCACGGCCACCCGGATCATGACCGAGATCGCCACGGTGGCAGCCAGCCGGGCGGCGTCGCTCACGGCGTCGGTCGGCTCGGCCCTCGACCGCTGAAAGCGGGACGACGCCGACCGCCGCCGGACTAGCGTGCGGGGGTGAGCTCACGGCGCATCATCATCGACACCGACCCCGGCCAGGACGACGCCATCGCGATCCTGGCCGCCCTCGCCTCGCCCGACCTCGACGTGCTCGGGATCACCTGTGTGGCCGGCAACGTGCCGCTCGCCCGCACCGTCCACAACGCCCGCCTGCTGTGCGACCTCGCCGGCCTTCCCGACACTCCGGTCTACGCCGGCTGCGAGCGACCGATGGTCCGGCCACTGCGAACCGCCGAAGAGGTCCACGGCAAGACGGGCATGGACGGACCCGAGTGGGCCGACCCGGTGATGGAGATCCGCCCCGACCACGCCGTCGACTTCCTCGTCGACACGCTCCGCTCGACAGCTGACGAGCCGGTGACGCTGTGCCCCGTCGGGCCTCTGACCAACATCGCCATGGCGTTGGTGAAGGAACCCTCGATCGTCGGGGGGATCGAGGAGATCGTGTTGATGGGCGGCGCCTACTGGGAGGGCGGCAACACCACGCCGGTGGCGGAGTTCAACATCTTCGTCGACCCCCACGCCGCCCATGTCGTGTTCACCAGCGGCATCCCGATCACGGTCGTCCCCCTCGACGTCACCCACAAGGCGCTGATGAGCGACGAGTGGATCGATGGGCTGCGGGCGATGGGCACGCCGGTCGGGGAGCACGCGGCGGCGATGTGTTCGTTCTACGAGCGCCACGACCAGGAGAAGTACGGCACGGCCGGCGGTCCGCTGCACGACCCGAACGTGATCGCCTACCTGCTACAGCCCGAGCTCTATGGGGGCAAGGACGTGCACGTGGCGGTCGAGCACGCATCGGAGACCTCGATGGGCCAGACGCTCGCCGACTGGTGGGGCGTGACCGGCCAGGCGCCGAACTGTCGCTGGATCAACGAGATCGACGCCGACGGCTTCTACGCCCTGCTCACCGACCTGCTGGGCCGCTATCCGCTCCCGGCGACGAGCGGAACCTAGACACGACCCTTGTCAGATGCTCGGTCGGCGTGGAGAGTGGTACCCGTGGACCGCTCCATCCGATCGGAGCCGAAGGACGGCGACACGCCGAGGGCCGCAGCCGACGTGACGAGGCCGAGGATCCGAACGACCGACACCGGCTGGATTCTGCGCGATTTCAAGGCGGGGATGACGCTCTTCGTCCGGGCGCCCTTCTATCTGCTCACCACCCTGCTCTCGGTTCGATGGGCTCTGACGATCGATCCGGCGTACTGGTGGGCGCTGCTGTTCCCGCTCGCCTCCGCCATCTGCGGACGTCTGCTGTGGGATCCCGTTCCCCACGAACTCGAGCTCATCGACGACCAGCTCGTCGTTCGCAGGTTCTGTGGTGATCCTGTGGTCATCCACATCGACTCGATCCGCGGCATCGATCTGGCGCGCGGCACGCTCCGCCTCCGCGACAGCAGCTTCGAGAAGCTCCCGTTGATCGTCTGCCGACTCCACACCGGCGAGGGTCTCGTGCGCTACGCCGGTGAACCGCTGGCCGGTCGTCTCGCCACGCTGGTGGCGGCCGAGCGTCCCGACCTCAGCGTCGGAACGACCTCGATCGCGCGGTTCGACCGCCCCGACGGGGGAGCCGACATCGGCCTGGCGCTCCACTACCGAGCGAACGAGGTCGCTCCGGTCGTCGTCGCGCTGGCCCAGATCGTCCTCGCCGGTGGGGCGCTCTACGTCGCCCTCCGGGGCTTGTACTGACCAACGCGGGGCGCCGGGCGCTCCGTCGCTTCGTCAGGCTGCTCGGGTTCTGCCCGACGCCGGGGTTCGCAATGCCGACAGACCCAGTCCGATGACGAGCGCCCAGAACGGGGCGGCAACGTCGAACAAGCTGAAGCCCGACGCCGCGCACAACAGCGTGGCGATCGCCGCATCGCGGTGGCGCTCGTCGCCCAGCGCCCCGGTGATCGCGCCGACGATCGGGCCGAACAAGCCGAGCCCCGTCACCGTCGCCACGAACGCCGCCGGGAGGGACGCGAACAGGGTCAGGGCACTGAACCCGAGCAGCGACACCGGGATCAGGAGGAGCCCCGCCCACACACCGGCCATCCAGCGGCGCGTCGGGTCGGGGTGGGCGTCGGGGCCGGTGGCGAGGCCGGCGGTGATGGCGGCCAGGTTGATGCCCGAGCCGCCAAGGAGGCCCAGGACCGCGCCGAGGCCGCCGGTGACGGCGAGGATGCGGTTCATGTCCGGCTCGTACCCGGCCCCCTTCAGCACCCCGTAGCCCGGCGCGTACTGGGCGCTGAGGGCGACGATCAGCAGCGGCAGACCGAGCCCCAGGAGGGCGGCAGGGCCGATCGTCGGTGTGGTCCACTCCAGATCGACGAGGGCGAGCTCGACCGGGGCGTCGGTCGCCACCCCGAAGACGAACGACGCCGCCGCCCCCGCCAGTGCGGTCCACACGATCGCCAGGCGCGAACCCCGGGCTCGAGCGACGAAGAAGATCAGCCCCATCACCACGACGACACCGGTGATCGCCAACTTGGGCTCGCCGTCGACCCCCACTCCGCCGAGGGCAGCGAAGGCGCCGATGCCGAAGCGCAGCAGCACCCCGACCAGCATGGCTGACACGATCGGGGTGGGGATGCGGGCCATGAGTGAGGTGAACGTCGACGACACCCCGATGGCCACACAGGCCAAGCCGACGAACACGTAGGCGCCGACCGCGTCGGAGAAGCGGTAGTGCCCCAGTGAGCTGGTGAGCAGCACGACACCGGCGGTGGAGAAGGCGACGACGATCGGCTGACGAGTCCGCCACGACAGGACGATCCCGGCGACGCCACTGCCGAACGACGCGGCGAACAGCCACGACCCGGCCTGGGACTCGCTCAGCCCCGCGGCCAGGGCGGCCTCGCGCACGATGAGGACGGGGCCGCTGTAGCCGACCAGGACCACGAGGAGGCCGGCGACCATGGCCGACACCTGCGACCGCCAGGAGCTCGACGAAAGCGGAGACCCCTCGAGAAAAGTAGCGCTACTCTCGTGGTTCATGCCCAAGAGTAGCACTTCGGCCTCGAGGTCGACTCCGGAATTGGCCTCCCACGAACGGGTGGTGGGCGAGCTCCGACGCCTGGTGGCGGCAGGACGGCCCGGCGACCGGCTCGAGTCGTCGAGGTCGCTGGTGGCGCGACTCGGCGTGAGCCCGGTGACGGTGCAGCGTGCCCTCGACGTGGTGCGGGCCGAGGGCCTCGTCGACACCCGACCTGGGGCCGGCACCTTCCTCACGACGCCGAGCGAGGCGCCGCCGCCAGTCGACGTCTCGTGGCAGAGCGCCGTCCTCGATGCCGACCCGGTCGACGTGAGCGCGCTCCGACGGCTGCGCCCGGTGGTTGCCCCGGGCGAGGTCGTGCTCTCGAGCGGCTACCTCGACCCGAGCCTGCAGGCCGGCGACCTCCTGTCGACGGCGACGCGGCGGGTGCTGCGGCGATCGGGCGCCTGGGAACACACGACGCCGACCGGCGACCCCGACCTGCGGGCGTGGCTGGCCGACCGGATCGGTGGGGGCCGCACCGCCGCCGACGTGGTGGTCACCCCCGGCGGCCAGGCGGCGGTCGCGGCGACGATCGCCGCGTTGACGCGCCCGGGCGACACCCTGATCGTCGAGTCGCCGACCTACCCGGGCGCCGTGATCGCGGCGCGGGCCAACGGCTGCCGGCTCGTGGCGTGGCCGACCGAGACCGGCGCCGACCCGGCCCTGCTCGACGAACTCCTGGCCGCCACGGGCGCCCGGGTGGTGTTCACCCAGAGCCGATTCGCCAACCCGACGGGCCGCTCGTGGGACGCCGGCACCCGCCGAGCCGTGCTCGAGGTCGCACGCCGACGCCACTGCTTCGTGATCGACGACGACTGGGCCGCCGACCTGTCGCTCGACCCGAGCGAGGCCGACGCCAGCCTGGTCGGCGACGACCGGGCCGGGCACGTGGTCACGGTCCGATCGCTGACCAAGCTCGTGGCCCCAGGGCTCCGGGTGGCGGCGATCTCCGCCGTCGGCCCCGCCCGTGACCGGGTGGCAGCCGCCTGCCTCACCGCCACCGTGTCGGTGTCGAGCCTGGTGGAGCGGGTGGCGGTGGAGGTCCTGACGGCGCCGACCTGGCCCCGCCACCTGCGGCAGCTCCGCAGCGAGCTCGGGGAACGCCGCGACGTCTTGGTCGACGAGGTGACCCGGTGGCTCGGCGACGACGCCGTCGACCGACCCGACGGCGGACTCCACGTGTGGGTGCGACTCCCCGAGGCGTGGTCGGCCGACCGCGTGGCCGCCGACGCCGCAGCCGCCGGGGTGGTGGTCTCACCCGGCAGCGGCTGGTATCCGGCCGAGGCGCCGGGGCCACGTCTGCGCCTCTCGTTCAGCGCCGCCGACCCCCAGGCCATCCGGCGCGGCGTGCGCACCCTGGCCCGGGTGTCGCCGAGCTGACGCGCCGGCGCTACGACCGGTCAGCCCGGTCGACCGCCCACTCGGTCGCCCACGCAGTCGCCCACTCGCTGAGCGGCTCGATGGCCACCCCGAGACGTCGCCCGATCGCCGTGAGGACGTAGGCGTCGTCGACGTCCTGCTCGACCAAGCCCGCGCCCCGCAGCTCGCGGAGCCGGCCGTAGAGCACGCTCGACGACACGTTGTCGCACCGCTCGATCAGGGCTCGTGCGCCGACCGGACCGTCGCGCAACTCCCACAGCACCCGCAGCGCCCAGCGCCGTCCGAGCAGGTCGAGGGCCGCCATGATCGGGCGCCCCGTGGCCGAGCCACGCACTGGCCGACCCGGCGCGGGCGAGGTCATCTGGTCGTCGTTCGAGCGGGCCACAACGACACCGTAGCTGTTTCGGTTGTCGAAACGCCGCCGTCGATCTACCGTCGGGTCCGACGGAAGTTTCTCTTTTCGAAACACCCCCGAGGAGACCCATGACCCGTATCGAACCCCTGACCGCCCCCTACGAGCCCGACGTCGAGAAGGTGTTGACGTCGATGATGCCGAGCGGGGTCCCACCGATCGGCCTGTTCCGCACCTTCGCTCGCAACCTGCCGATGGCCGACGCCATGCGCGGCTGGGGCGGCTACGAACTCGGCCGCACCCTGTCGCTGTCGATGCGCGACCGCGAGATCCTGATCGATCGGACCTGCGCTCGCTGCGGCTGCGAGTACGAGTGGGGCGTCCACATCGTGTTCTTCGCCGAGCGGGTCGACCTCGACCGTGACCAGGTCGCCTCCCTCACCCACGGCTCGAGCGCCGACCCCTGTTGGACCGCCGAGCGAGACCGCCTCCTCCTCGACCTCGCCGACGCCCTCCACGACCGCGCCACCATCGACGACGACCTGTGGATCCGGCTCCGCGACGAGTTCAGCGAGGCCGCCCTCCTCGACGCCTTCATGCTGTGCGGCTGGTACCACGCCATCAGCTTCACGGCGAACGCTGCCGCAGTAGCCTCCGAACCAGGCACCCCGATGTTCGAGGACTACCGATGAGCTTCGCCGCCCCCAACCAACGAGCCTCGCTCCCCCGCGACGCCAGCGAGGTCTACGCCTCGATGCTCGCCCTCGGCGCGGCGGCCGGGGCCTCGTTGCCCGACGATCTGGTCGAGCTCGTCAAGCTGCGGGCGTCGATCCTCAACGGCTGCGCCTACTGCATCGAGCTCCATCGCTCGGCCGCCGCCGACCTGGGCTTCGACGCCGCCACCATCGCCGCCGTCGCGGCCTGGGTCGAGTCGCCGCGGTTCAGCGACGAGCAGCGGGTCGCCCTCGCCGCCACCGACGCCCTCACCCGCCTGACCGGCGACGGACAGGGTCTGCCCGACCCCGAGTGGGAGGGCGCCGTCGACGCGTTCGGTCGCGACGGGGCGGTCGATCTCATCGCCGTGATCGCCACGATCAACGCGTGGAACCGGTTGGCGATCGCCACCCACACCGGGGCCGACTGAGTGGCTGCGCTGCCCGAGTCGATGGTCGCCGCCGTCGCCGACGGCTACGGCGGTCCCGAGGTCGTGCGTCTCGGTGAGGTACCGGTGCCGACCGCGGGACGAGGCGAGGTGGTGGTCGCCGTCGCGTGGTCGACGGTCGGCCGCACCGAGACCTGTATCCGCGCCGCCATGCCCAGCGTCGCGATCCGAGCGGTCTACGGCCTGCGACGGCCGCGGGTCGGGGTGCTCGGCGCGGCGATCGCCGGCACGGTCGTCGAGGTCGGCCGCGAGGTCGACACCTTCGCCATCGGCGACATGGTCATGGGGTTCGACGACCAACGGCTCGGCGGCCACGCCCCCTTCGCGGCGCGGCCGGCGTCGAGCTCGCTCGTACCGCTCCCCGACGGGGTCGAGCCGGCAGCGGCCGCGGCCGTGCTCGAAGGGGCCCACTACGCCCTCCCCCTCGTCGATCGGCTGGCGCCGACCCGGGGCGACCGGGTGCTGCTCCAAGGCGGGGGCGGCGCCATCGGGGTGGCGGCGCTGCAGCTACTCGTGGCGGCCGGGTGCGAGACGACGGCCCTGGTCGACGCCGGGCAGCAGGCGCTCGTCCAGGACCTCGGCGCCGCCGGGGCGCTCGACCGGGCGACGACGACGATCACCGATCTCGCCGTCGCCGGGGAGCGGTTCGATCACGTGGTCGACACGGTCGAAGCGCTGTCGTTCCGCGACGCCGCGCCGGCACTGGTGCCGGGCGGCGGCTTCGTGTCGGTGTCGCCGGGGCGCTTCGGACACCACCTCGTGCTCGCCGCCGCCAGCAGCCTGCCCCTGCCGGGACGCGCCGGTCGGCCACGGGTGGTGAGCCCGCTCCCTCGCAGCCCTCGGACCACGGTGCCGGTGATCGCCGATCGGCTGCGGCGCGGCGAGCTGACCCCGGTCGTCGAGACGACAATGCCCCTGACCGACATCGTGGCCGCCCACCGCCTGGTCGACGGCGCCGCCAAGACCGGCTCGGTCGTGATCGAGGTCGATGCGCCGGAATCGGAGCAGGCATGGACACCTTGAGAGGAATCGACGTTCACCGAGCGGCCGCCCTGTGCACCGACGTGCTCCGATCGCGAATCGACCAGTCCTGGGAGCGACCCGTCCCCGGGCTCGAGTTGAACGTGGCCCAGGTGGCGGCCCATGTCGCCCAGGTGTGCCTGTGGTACGCCATCGACCTGGCGACCGGCCCGACCGAGACCTCGGTCGTCAGCCTGTCGACCGATCCCGACGCCCCACCGGCCGACGTGCTCCGATCGCTCGGGGCCCATGCCGCATTGCTGGCGGCCGTGATCGACGACCCGACGGGCGACGGGCCCGAGCGGCGAGGGTTCCACCCCTTCGGCACGGCCGACCCCGCCGGGTTCGCGGCGATGGCGTGTGACGAACTCCTGGTGCACGGCGACGACATGGCCCGAGCGTTCGGCGTCGACGTCGAACCGCCCGACGACCTGTGCCGAGCCGTCCTCGAGCGCCTCTTCCCGTGGGTCGACTCCTCGACCCCGGCGTGGCCGACCCTACGGTGGGCCAACGGACGCGCCGCCCTCGGCGACACACCACCCCCGACCCGATGGTCCTGGCACGCCGCACCACTCGACGAGTGGGACGGCCGGCCACCTCCTCTCTGGCAGCTCGCTCCAGAACCCTGATTCGTTGGCAGGATCCGACCGTATGCGGTTCATTGCTGCCAACGAATCACGAGAAGTGGGACGTTGGCGCCAAAGAACCGCACACAGCCGGTCTTACAAGGCTTCGCGGGCTGGGCGGCAGGTCAGGGAGTGGCGAGGAGTGCGGGGCCCGACGTGGCGGGGTCGCCGTTGCAGGCGACGACGCGGGCGAGGGCGAAGTGCCACTCGTCGCCGGTGCGCTCGTCGATCTCGGTGCCGGTCGCCTCGCTGTAGTGCACGACCCGTAGCTCCCCGAACGCTGCGAGGAGCTCACCGGGCTCGATGCGGAACTCGTTCGACGGCGGCCCGTCGACCGGGGCCCCGGTGCGGAGGTGGTGCTCGACGATCAGCCACCCGTCGGGAGCGAGGGCGTCGACGAGGCGGGGCCAGAGCCGCTCGTTGCGATAGCGGAACACGGTGATCAGGTCGTAGGCGCCGACCGGCGGCACCCATTCGTCGAGATCACGGGCCGACCAGTCGAGCTCGAGCCCACGGCGTTGGGCCTCGGCCCGCCCCATGTCGAGGGCGACCTCGGAGATGTCGACCGCGTCGACCCGGTAGCCCGCAGCAGCGACGGCGAGCGCGTTGCGACCGGCCCCACAGGCCAGGTCGAGGGCACGAGCCCCGGACGGCGGCCGGAGTTCGGCGAGCCACGACTCGAGGAACGGCGACGCCGCCGACCGGGGCCGGTAGCCACCGGAGGCGTACTTGCCGTCCCACTTGCGCCGTTCGGCGTCGCTCATGTCGACGGCGGCTACAGCCGGCCGCGGTAGCTCGACCGGGTGCCGGACGCGTCCTTGTTGAGCCGCTTCGAGAGGTGGAGCCCTTCGAGGATCAGCTCGATAGCCGAGGCCCGAAGCGCCCGGCCGGCCGCCCCCGAGACGCCGTCGGCGTCGTCGCCGAGCAAGGCGGCCACCGGGCCGGCGAGGGCCGGCACGTCGGCGAGCAACCGGTCGTAGTCGTCGAGCGGAACGTCGTCACCGGTGGAGGCCACCAGCTCCTCGTCGAAGGCGTCGACGACCTGGCGGATTCCCTCGCCGGAGACCTTCTCCTTGAACACGGTCAGCACCGCGGCGCGCAGGAGGTGGTCGATCACCTCGGCGTCGCGCCCCTCCTCGAGCGACTCGACCTCGATCTTGCCGGCGCTCGACGCGATCAGGGCGTCGAGGTCACACACCCGAGGCACCACGGACTCTTCTCCGTGGAGGAGGGAGCGACGAGTGGCCGCCGCGGCCAGGGTCTCGAGGTTCGACACGGTCAACCGCACCGACACACCGGAGCGCTGGTTGACGTGGCTGGAGCCGCGGGCGAGGTGGGAGAACGTGGCGATCAGCTCGGCCATGAACTGCGGCATGACGACGTCGTCGTGGAGCACGGCCTCCTGGAACGCGATGCCGACCTCGGTGTCGATCTCGAGCGGGTAGTGGGTGCGGATCTGAGCGCCGAAGCGATCCTTCAGCGGCGTGATCATGCGGCCACGGTTGGTGTAGTCCTCGGGATTGGCCGAGGCGACCAGCATCACGTCGATCGGGAGGCGCACCTTGAAGCCGCGCACCTGCACGTCACGTTCCTCCAGGATGTTGAGCAGGCCGACCTGGATCCGCTCGGCGAGGTCGGGCAGCTCGTTGATGGCGAACACGCCGCGGTTGGTGCGGGGCACCAGGCCGTAGTGGAGGGTGAGTTCGTCGCTGAGGTAGCGGCCCTCGGCCACCTTGATCGGGTCGACCTCGCCGATCAGGTCGGCGATCGAGGTGTCGGGCGTGGCCAGCTTTTCTCCGAAGCGGTCGTCGCGGTGGACCCAGGCAATCGGGGTGTCGTCACCCTGCTCGGCCACGAGCTCCTTGGCGTGACGCGACACCGGGTGGTACGGGTCGTCGTTGATCTCCGAGCCCGCCACGATCGGCATCCACTCGTCGAGCAGGCCGGTGAGCGAACGGATGATGCGGGTCTTGGCCTGGCCGCGCTCGCCGAGCAGGACCACGTCGTGGCCGGCGAGGATCGCGTGCTCGAGCTGGGGCAACACCGTGTCGTCGTAGCCCTGCACGCCGGGCCACAGCGGTTCACCCGCCCGGAGCCGGGCCACTGCGTTGCCCCGGATCTCCTCCTTGACCGAGCGGGATTCCCATCCCGCCGCCTTGAGTCCCCCGAGAGTGCCTGGTCGGTCGTCCATGCGCCGACGTTAGTTCGCCCGCCCGGCCGGGGCGCATCCGGCGCGACGGCGCCCCCTCGATCGCGTCACCCGTTCGGGGCCGCCAGGGCGAACGGCGTTCACCTTCTGGGGAAATTTGTTTCGAATCTGACCAATCCGTGAACCCCGTAGCTGCGAAGTACCACCGACGGCGCCCCTCGAAGCAGCGCCCACAAGAACGCTTCGGCCCGATCCGGGCCACACCCTCCCTCAACCCAAGGAGCACCATGCTCACCCTCCCCACCCTCACTGACGCGTCCGACGACGCTGTGTCCAAGACTGCGTCCGGTCCCTCCCGTCGCCGACGCATGGGCGCCGCAGTCGCCGGCCTCGGCCTCGCCGGCGCCACCCTCGGCCTCACCTCTCCCGCCTCGGCCGACCACGGCGACAGCTTCTACGAGGGCTACTCCGGCACGCTCGCCGAGCTCAACGGCTCGGGCGTCACCGGCACGATCGACGCCGACGTCCTGTCGGACGACCGTGTCGCCATCACCCTCGAGGTGACCGGCGTGGCCGCGGACCTCCCCCACGCCCAGCACTTCCACGGGATGCTGATGGAGGCCAACACCTGCCCGACCCCGGACGCCGACGCCAACGAAGACGGAAAGATCACCGTCATCGAGGGCATCCCCTTCTACGGCGGCATCCAGTCGTCGCTGACCACCGAGGGCGACACCAGCGCCGAGTCGGCCCTCGCCGTCGACCGCTACCCGGTCACCTCCGACGGTTCCTACACCTACACCCGGGTGATCGACGTCGAGGGCGACGTCGCCACCTACCTCGGCAACCTCCAGGTCGTCGTGCACGGCGTCGACCTCGACGAGAGCGGCACCTACAACGGCCCCGACAGCACCCTCAATTCGAGCGTCCCCGAGGAGGCCACCCTCCCCGCAGCGTGCGGCTCGCTCGACTTCGACGGCATCAACCTGCCCCCGACGTACCGGGATGCCGAGGCCGATTCGGTCGAGGGCTTCGTGATCCGCTCCTACTCGGCGCTGCTGGGCCGCGCCCCCGACGCCCAGGGCTATGACTTCTGGGTCGACGCCCGCACCAACGGCGGCTGGACCAACGCCCAGACCGTCGAGTTCTTCGCCAACTCCCCCGAGTTCGTCGAGCGCTACGGCGACATGTGGACCAACGCCACCGACGGTGAGTGGGTCGACTTCATCTACCAGTCGGTGCTCGGCCGCCTGCCGGACGCCTCGGGCAAGGCCTACTGGGAGAACCGTCTGGCCACCGACCTGACCCGGGGCGAGATCATCCTGTTCTTCTCCGACTCAGCGGAGTACCGAGCGGCCGTCCACGGCTGACCGGCAAGGGCGCCCGCGCCCGCCCGATCCACCCCGTCCCAACCAACACCGCCCGCCGCCCTCGCTACGAGCAGGCCGGCCGGGAAGGACGAACCGGCGCAGCGGGGCGCCGGTTCGTCCGCGTCCAGGGTCGACGCCCCGGTAGTGTCGGACCCGTGGATCTGTCCGGCCCGTGGCGAGTGGCGCCGCTCGACGCCGCCCTGACCCGGGCAGGCGCCGACCCCGACCTCGACGACGGCGACTGGCACCAGCTCGCCGTCCCCGGCCACTGGGCTCGAGACCCGGCGTTCGCCGACACCAACGGCCCGCTCCTCTACCGCCGCCGCTTCGACGACGACGAACTCACCCCGCTGCGCGACGGCGAACGCCGCTGGCTGGTCCTCGAGGGCGTGACCGCTCAGAGCGACGTGTGGCTCGACGGGCAGTACGTGGGCACGACCACCGCCTATTTCGCCATCCACCGATTCGACGTCACCGAGATCCTGGCCGACACCGCCGCCCACGCCCCGGACCATGTGCTGTGCGTGGAGGTCTCCGCCCCCGATCAGCAGACGGGGCGCTCGAAGCGTTCGCTCACCGGCTCCCTCCAAACCGGGCCCCTGGCCCCGGGGCCCTGCCCCGGCGGCATCTGGCGGCCGGTCCGCCTCGCCACCACCGGCCCGGTCGCCATCCGCCACGCTCGGACCGTGTGCGGTTCGGCCGACGAATCGAGCGCCGTGCTTCGCCACCGTGTCGTGCTCGATGCGGCGAGCGACGGCGAGATCCAACTCCACATCTCGGTCACCGGACCCGACGGCGAGGTCGCCGGCGGCGGCACCACCCGCTACGAGGTGGCGGCCGGGGAGAACCGCTTCGAGTGGCACACCGACCTCGCCGAGCCCGAGCTGTGGTGGCCGGCGTCGCTCGGCGACCAGCCCCTCTACGAGGTCTCGCTCGCCGTGCAGGTCAGCGACGACACCGAGGCTGCGGCGTCGGACCGCCGATCGTGGCGGCTCGGCCTGCGCGAGGCGAAGGTGACCCCGTCCGGCTGGGAGATCAACGGCCGCCGCCTCTTCGTCAAGGGCGTCGCCCTCGGACCACAGCATCCCTTCCTCGCCGAGGTGAGCGACGACGACGTGCGGGCCGACCTGGGTGCGGTGGCCGGCGCCGGCCTCGATCTGGTGCGGATCCACGGCCACGTCGCCCCGCCCGCCCTCTACGCCGAGGCCGACCGTCTCGGGCTCCTCGTGTGGCAGGACCTCCCCCTCGTCGGCGGCTACGCGACCTCCACCCGCGGTGTCGCCCGAGCCGTGGCCCGTGAGGTGGTCGACCTCCTCGGGCATCATCCGAGCATCGCCGTGTGGTGCGCCCACGACGAACCCAACGACGGCGCCGTGCCCGAACCGCCGAAGGGTCCCGAGGATCTGCCGGCGATCACGAAGTCGCTCGGCCGCCACCTGCTCCCGAGCTGGAACCGCTCGATCCTCGACCCGCTGATCCGGCGCGAACTCCGGGCCGCCGACCCGTCGCGTTCGGTCATCACCCGCTCCGGCAGCCTCCCGATGCTCACCGACCTCGGCGGAAGCGACGCCCACCTGTGGCTCGGCTGGCACGCCGGCTACCACACCGATCTGGCCGACGTGCTCCGCCAATGGCCCCGGCTCGGCGGCTTCCTCGGCGGCTTCGGCTCGCAGTCGGTGGCGATCCGCGACTGGGGACCCGACGAGCCGACCTGGCACGGCGCCGAGACCGGCGCGTTCGAGCGCTACCTCCCCCGCCGGGCCTACGCCGACGGCGAGTCGTGGGCCCACGCCACCCGGGCCTACCAGGCCGATCTGGTCCGCGGCCACATCGAGACGATCCGCCGACTCAAGTACCGGCCGGCCACCGGCTTCTGCCTGATGGCGCTGGCCGACGCAGGCCCCGAGGGCGGCTTCGGCGTGCTCGATCACGAGCGGCGTCGCAAGCCGGCCTTCGATGCCCTCGTCGACGCGTGCCGCCCGGTCGTCGTCATCGCGGATGCCCCGCCCGACATCACCACCACAGGAGCGGTACTCGAGCTCGACGTCCACGTGGTCAGCGACCTCGCCGCCGACCTTGGTCCCACCAAGGTGACGGCCCGCTCTGCCACCGATACCTGGACGTGGTCACAGACCTGGGAGGGCGATCTCGGCGCCGACGTGTGTGAATTCGTTGGCACGTTCACCGTCGAGGTGCCCGAGGGCCACGGCCCGCTGACGATCGATCTGGAACTCGTCGCCGGCGACCGCGTGGCCACCAACCGTTACCAAACGGTGATCATCCCGCCGGCCGAGACGCTGAGCCCCACCTCGGCCACTTGAGCGGCCGGCCACTTGACCAGTCAGGCGAGACGTGACCATCGACACATCTTCGGCGGTTGAGCCGCCCGGTGAGGGTGCGACTATCGTCGCGTAGCAGCCCTGTTGCCCTGAAGGGTGTCGCGGCTGCATTCCCGCCCCTCGCTCCCGCCATCGCCGGCGGGCCACACGAGCGAACGCCGCTCCGTGGACTGCGAGTGCGAACTATGGAGGTCACGGTGGCCGCACCGACCATGAGCCGGACAGTGTCCGGCGACAATCCCGTCCGGTCCAAGGCGAAGAACTTGCCGTTCCCCTTGAACCTCTACCAGACGGCGGTGGGCAAGAAGTGGGTGATGGCGATCACCGGCATCATGCTGCTCGGCTTCGTGCTGTTCCACATGATCGGCAACCTGAAGCTCTACATCGGCGAGGTGCAGCACCTCGACCACCACGGCGACTACGTCACCGACTACGACATCGACATCTACGGCGAGTTCCTGCGCGACATGCTGGTGCCGTTGCTCCCCCGCACCTACGCCCTGTGGGGCCTGCGCCTCGGCCTGATCGCCGCGTTCGGCCTCCACATCCACTCGGCGCTCACCCTCACCCGGATGAACGTTCAGTCGAACACCGCCTACGCCTCGAAGCGTGACTGGCTCGCCGCCAACTTCGCGTCGCGCACGATGCGCTTCACCGGCATCATCGTGCTCCTCTACCTCTTCTTCCACCTGGCTGATCTCACCTGGGGTTGGATGCCCTGGTACGACTGGGAGCGTGGTCAGGTCCACAACAACCTCGTCGGGTCGATGTCGAACCCGATCGTCGCCCTGGCCTACATCGCCGCCAACGTCGTGCTGGCGATCCACATCTTCCACGGAGCGTGGTCGATGTTCCAGAGCTTGGGCATCAACAACCCCAAGTACAACTCGCTGCGCCGGGGTTTCGCCGGCGGCTTCGCCCTCCTGATCCTCGTGGGCAACATCAGCTTCCCCATCTCGATCCTCGCCGGCATCGTCGACTGACAGGACCCAGACATGCTCCCCGACTCCAAGATCCCCGAGGGCCCGCTGGCCGACAAGTGGGACAACCACAAGTTCTCCTCCAAGCTGGTCAATCCGGCCAACAAGCGGAAGTTCAAGATCATCGTCGTCGGCACCGGCCTCGCCGGTGCCTCAGCCGCCGCCACACTCGGCGAGCTCGGCTACAACGTCGACGCCTTCACCTTCCACGACACCCCGCGTCGAGCCCACTCGATCGCGGCCCAGGGCGGCATCAACGCCGCCAAGAACTACCGCAACGACGGCGACAGTGTCTGGCGCCTGTTCTACGACACGATCAAGGGCGGCGACTACCGCGGCCGTGAGGCCAACACCTATCGCCTCGCCCAGGTGTCGGTCGACATCATCGACCAGATGGCCGCCCAGGGCGTGCCCTTCGCCCGGGAGTACGGCGGCCTCCTCGCCAACCGATCCTTCGGCGGCGCGCAGGTCTCCCGCACCTTCTACGCCCGGGGCCAGACCGGTCAGCAGCTCCTGATCGGCGCCTACCAGCAGATGATGGGTCAGGTCGCTGCCGGCAAGGTCACCCTTCACACCCGCACCGAGATGCTCGACGTGGTGCTCAAGGACGGCGAGGCCGTCGGCATCGTCACCCGTGACCTCGTCACCGGCGCCATCGAAAGCCACTCGGCCCACGCCGTCGTGCTCGCCACCGGCGGCTACGGCAACGTGTTCTACCTGAGCACCAACGCCATGGCCTGCAACGTGACCGCCGCCTGGCGGGCCCACCGCAAGGGCGCCTACTTCGCCAACCCGTGCTACACCCAGATCCACCCGACCTGTATCCCGGCGGCGGATGAGTTCCAGTCGAAGCTGACCCTGATGTCGGAGTCGCTCCGCAACGACGGCCGCATCTGGGTGCCCCGCAACCACGACGAGACCCGCCCGGCGCATCAGATCCCCGAGTCGGAGCGCTACTACTACCTCGAGGAGAAGTACCCCGCCTTCGGCAACCTGGTGCCCCGCGACGTGGCGTCCCGCAACGCCAAGACCGTGGTCGACCAGGGTCTGGGTGTCGGGCCGCTCAAGAACGGCGTCTACCTCGACTTCTCCGACGCGATCAACCGTGACGGCCGCGACGCCGTCGAGGCCCGCTACGGGAACCTGTTCCAGATGTACGAGCGCATCACCGGCGAAGACCCCTACGAGGTCCCGATGCGCATCTACCCCGCCACCCACTACACGATGGGTGGCCTCTGGGTCGACTACAACCTGATGACCTCGATCCCGGGCCTCTACGCCACGGGCGAGGCCAACTTCAGCGACCACGGCGCCAACCGCCTCGGCGCCTCGGCCCTGATGCAGGGTCTGGCCGACGGCTACTTCGTGCTCCCGGCCACGATCAACGACTACCTGGCCGGCAAGCTCGGCAGCGATCCGGTGTCCACCGACGACCCGGCCTTCACCGAGGTCGTCGGCGACGTCAAGGGTCGCATCGCCAAGTTCCTGTCGATCGGCGGCACCAAGTCGCCCGACCACTTCCACCGTGAGCTCGGCAAGCTCGTGTGGGAGTACATCGGCATGGAGCGCACGGCCGAAGGCCTCGAGAAGGCCATCTCGGAGATCCGGGCGCTGCGCGACGAGTTCTGGAAGGACCTCCGGGTGCTCGGCACCAACGAGAGCCTCAACTCCTCGCTCGAGAAGGCCGGCCGGGTGGCCGACTTCTTCGAGCTCGGCGAGCTGATGGCTCGTGACGCCCTCGATCGCAGCGAGAGCTGTGGCGGCCACTTCCGAGCGGAGTCCCAGACCCCCGAGGGCGAGGCGCTGCGCGACGACGAGAACTTCGCCAACGTGTCGGCGTGGGCGTGGAACGACGAGGACACCCCCCAGACCAAGCACGTCGAAGAGCTGATCTTCGAGAACGTCGAACTGACCCAGCGGTCCTACAAGTAGGCCGGAAGCGAGACCAACGATGAGCCAACACCTCAACCTCACCCTCCAGGTCTGGCGCCAGGACGGCCCCAACGCCCCCGGCCGCTTCGAGACCTACCAGGCCCGCAACATCCCCGACGACGCCTCGTTCCTCGAGATGCTCGACGTGGTCAACGAGGAGCTGATCGAAGCCGGCAAGGTGCCGATCGAGTTCCCCCACGACTGTCGTGAGGGCATCTGCGGCACCTGCGGCGTGATGATCAACGGCCGGGCCCACGGCCAGGAGAAGGGCACCGCCGTGTGCCAGCTCCACATGCGCAAGTTCAACGACGGCGACACGATCGCCATCGAGCCGTGGCGGGCCACCGCCTTCCCGGTGGTGAAGGACCTCGTCGTCGACCGCTCGCCGCTCGACGCGATCATCGCCGCCGGCGGCTTCATCACCGCCCCGACCGGCACCGCGGCCGACGCCAACGACACCCCGATCCCGAAGGAGGCCGCCGACTCCTCGATGGACGCCGCGGCCTGCATCGGTTGCGGTGCCTGCGTGGCGGCGTGCCCCAACTCGGCCGGCCAGCTGTTCACCTCGGCCAAGCTGTGGCACCTCAACTCGCTGCCCCAGGGTCAGCCCGAGCGCTACAAGCGGACCGAGGCGATGGTGGAGACGATGGAGCAGTTCTTCGGCTCGTGCACCAACCACGGCGAGTGCTCCGAGGCGTGCCCGAAGGAGATCAGCCTCGACTTCATCGCCTACATGAACCGTGACTACATCAAGTCGAAGGTGAAGAACCGGCGCCTCGCCGGCCAGAAGGCGTAGCCACGCCGGCGACCCACGGCGGTCGCCCACATCACGCACCCGGGCCCCGCACGCGCGTGCGGGGCCCTTTCGCGTCCCGACGTCTTGTCGCCTTGCGCCCGGATGCTCATTCCCCAACGATTGCAACCGACCTCCTGCAGTGATCGGGCCCGCACCCACGGCCCGATGTTCGCCCCGGAGGGAGACCCTCATGTCCAGTTCGTCGTTCTCGACGCGTCATCGCCGACGCGCCAGCATCGTTGCGACCGTCATCGCCCTGCTCGCCACGCTCATCAGCGCCAGCCCAGCCAGCGCGAGCTTCACCGGCAACGAACCCATCACCACCATCGCCGGCAACGGCAGCGATGGCTTCAGCGGCGACAACGGACCCGCCACCGACGCCACCCTCCGCTACCCCTCCGGCGTTGCGGTCGACAACGACGGCAACCTCTACATCGCCGACACCATCAACCAGCGCATCCGCCGCATCGACGCTGCCACCGGCACCATCGCCACCATCGCCGGCACCGGCACGGCAGGCTTCAGCGGCGACAACGGCCCTGCCACCAACGCTGAGCTCAGGAACCCTCACGGGGTCGCGGTCGACAGCGACGACAACGTCTACATCGCCGACACCGACAACGACCGCATCCGCCGCATCGACGCCGCCAACGGCACCATCACCACCATCGCCGGCGATGGCAACGGCATGTACGGCGGCGACGGTGGACCCGCCACGAACGCCAGCATGAGCAGCCCCTACGATGTCGCGGTCGACGACGGCGGCAACGTCTACATCGCCGACGCACTCAACAGCCGGATCCGCCGAATCGACACCACCGGCACCATCACCACCATCGCCGGCAGCGGAAGCAACGGCATGGGCGGAGGCTTCGGTGGCGACAACGGACCCGCCACCGACGCCACCGTGTTCCTCCCCCAAAGCGTCGCAGTCGACGACGACGGCAATGTCTACATCGCCGACACCTTCAACCACCGCATCCGCCGCATCGACGCTGCCACGGGCATCATCACCACCATCGCCGGCACCGGTGCCAACGGCGTGAGCGGCGGCGGCTTCAGCGGCGACAACGGCCCCGCCACCGACGCCACCCTCAACCAACCGTCCGGCGTCGCCCTCGACAGCGACGGCAACCTCTACATCGGCGACACCGCCAACCACCGGGTCCGGCAGGTCGACACCGGCGGCACCATCACCACC
This sequence comes from Acidimicrobiales bacterium, assembly GCA_033851875.1. Classification (GTDB taxonomy): domain Bacteria; phylum Actinomycetota; class Acidimicrobiia; order Acidimicrobiales; family SZUA-35; genus JAWSVN01. Next base: position 448 of record JAWSVN010000004.1, on the reverse strand, counting down.
ATCGCCGGCGATGGCAACGGCACATACGGCGGTGACGGTGGCCCCGCCGCCAACGCCCAATTCAGCTATCCCCGCGGGGTCGCCTCCGACTTCGACGGCAATCTCTACATCGCCGACAGCCGCAACCACAGCATCCGCCAGATCTCGGCCCCCGACACCACCGAGCCCACCATCGACCTCACCGGTATCGCCGACGGCGCCTCGATCACCAACGGCGAGACCGCCACGGTCGACTTCACTTGCACCGACACAGGTTGGGGCGTCGACACCTGCACCGCCACCCTGGATGGCGTGGCGATCGCATCTGGTGACGCCCTCGACACCACCACCGACGGCGACCGCACCCTCGTCGTCACCGCGGTCGACCTCGCCGGCAACACCACCACCCAAACCATCACCTACACCGTCGCCCCCGGCATCGGGCCACGCGAACTCACCGGCGACTACG
>JAWSVN010000146.1:10357-17684 GCA_033851875.1 Acidimicrobiales bacterium | reverse complement strand
GGCACCCGGTCAGTTGCTGACCGGGTCGGCCGCAGTGATGACGGCAACGGCGCCCTCGACCGCCTCGGTGAGCATCGGGGCGGCGCTGTCGGGGAGGAAGTCGTGGTCCCAGACGAGGGTGGCGCCGCCGTCGCGTTCGACCACCTCCATCGAGGCGCTGTGATGCTGCAGCCCCATCGGGCTGTCGACGATCGAGTAGGCGAAGCGGCGCCGCTCGGGATCGATCGACAACACCAGCTCGCCGAGCTCGGCCTCGCCGAGGGAGCAGGTGCGGGTCGACGTCGCCGGGTCCCAGGTGACGGGACCGAGGAAGGTGAGCCACTCGTTGATTCGATCGGGGGCCTCGAGGCGAGCCCAGATCTCGTCGGCGGAGGCGCCGAGGGCGACGGTGCGGTGGATGTTGGCCATGGGAGGTCTCCAGTGCTGTCGGGGCCCGACCGATGTCGTCGGGGCCGGGTTGGTGACCTCCACGATCGAGCGGATCGTCGCCGCCGACATCGCCCGCGCCGGGCGATCACCCGCCCGGCCAGCGACGCCTACCCGGCCGGCAGCAGCCCGAGCTCGCGGGCGTGGTCGACGATGTCGCCGCCCGGGGGCACGCCAAGCTTGTGGCGGATCGACGTGAGCTGGGTCTTGACCGTGTTCTCCGACACGAACAACTGGGCCGCCAGCTCCCGCCGAGGAAGCCGATGCGGGAGCAGGGCCAGCACGGCGCCCTCCCGCTCGCTCAACGCCACCGGGGCCGCGCCCTCGACCGCACGGGCGAACCGGGTTGCCGCCCGAGCGGCACGGACCCGGGCCTCGAGCGGTTCCGCCACCGTCGGCAGCGACGCCAGCAGTTCGTCGGCCCGCCGAAGGTGCTCGGCCGCTGCGGCCTGGTCGCCGGCGGCGTGGGCGGCGATCGCGGCGTCGCCGGCTGCGACGACGCCGATGAGCGGTTCACGACCGGCGGCGGCGATGGCGATCGCCCGGTCGGCCGCCGCAGCGGCATCGCCGACCCGCCCCTCGGCCAGGGCCACCCGCCCGAGGGCCAACCACGCCAGGTGGGGTTGGTGGAACCGCTCGGCCGCAGCGCCGTCGACCCGCCCGAGCGCCTCGCGTGCGAGGGCGGCGGCCGCATCGAGGTCGGGTTCGGCAGGACCGGGCTCGGTGGCGAGGAACGCTCGCACCATCAATCCGCTGATGACGCTCTGCTCGGTCAGCGTCGCTCGACCCAGGTCGATCGCCTGACAAGCGAGGTCGTCGTCGCCGTCACCGGCGAGCAGGAGCGCCACCGACAGGGCATCGACGGCGCCACTGCGAACCACCGGGGTGGCGATCTCGACCGCCCGCCCACCGAGGCGGACCGACTCCGCCAGGTCGCCCCGGTGCCGGGCCAGGTGGGTGGCGACGGTGACGAGGTGGGCGGCCACGTCGTCGGGGGTCGTGTCGTCGATCGTCAGCCACGCGTCGAGTTCGTCGTAGCGGCGGGCGTTGAGCAGCGCCCACGCCGCCATCGGCTGCAGGTCGGGGTTGGTGCGGCACCGGTCGAGGCCGTAGCGCGACAGCCAGTCGAGCACCGTGGCGAGCCGTCCCCGTCGGGCGTAGGGACCGGCGTGCTCGACGATCAGCTCGAGGGCGGCCGCGTCGTCGCCGGCCGCCATCGCGTGGCGCACCGCGCCCGACGGCAACCCTTCGGCCCGGAACCACGCCGTGGCCGCTCGGTGGAGGCGTCGCTGCTCGTCGCTGGGCAACGTCGCGAACTCGGCGAGCAGGACGCCCCGCAGCACCGGGTGATAGCGGAACGTCGCGGCCCCGGGGTCGTCACTCGCCGTGTCGAGCTGCTGGGTGAAGCGCAGTGTGCGGGTGAGTTCGCGCAACACGGCGAGGCTGTCGTCGCGACCGGTGAGGGCGTCGCACAACGCGGGGGCGAGATCGGCGCCGACGATCGAGGTCTGCACCAGGAAGTCGTGGACCGCGCTCGGCAGTGCACGCAACACCTCGCCGGCGAGGTAGTCGGCGATCGCGGTCCGCTCGCCGACGAGGGAGGCGAGCAGGTCGTCGGTCGTGCGCGCCGGGCCGGCCGACACCGCCAGAAGCCCGAGGGCGGTGGCCCAGCCGCCGGTGCGCTCGAGGAGCGACTCGACGGTCGTCGCCGACAGGGTCCCGTCGAACAGGGCGGCGACCTCGGCGACGTCGAAGGCGAGGTCGTCCTCGGTGATCTCGACCACCGCGCCGGCGGCGCGCAGGCGGGCGAGGGGCAGGCGGAGTGCGGTGCGGGTGACCACGACCACGGTGAGGTTGGGCGGCGGCCGCAGCAGGAGGCGGCCGAGGGCCTCGAGGGTCGAGGGGTCGGAGAGTTCGTGAAGGTCGTCGAGGACGAGACGCAGCGGCCGATCGCGCTGTTCGATCGCCAGGAGCACGGCGTCGATCGCCGGCTGCAGGTCGGCGGGGTCGAGCAGGTCGAGGAGGGGCTCGGCGGTGTCGGGATCGAGGGCCGCGGCCACGTGCCCCCAGAACCGGACCGGGTCGTCGTCGGCCGGGTCGACGGTCAGCCAGGCGACGTCGGTCGGCGACTTGGCGAGGGCCTGGAGGAGGAGGGTGGTCTTGCCGGCGCCGGCGGGTGCCGCCAGCCACCACACCGGCGCATCGCTCGATCCGAGCCGGTCGACCAGGCGGCTGCGGGCCACCAGCCCGCCGGGCGGGCGCGGTCGGGTGATCTTGGAGACCAACGGGCCGACCGGACGCATCCGGCCATTGTCGTCCGAAGGGGTGACGGCTGCATCACCCGCGGCCGGCGATCACCCAAGAGGTGTTGGGGAACTCCTTCTGGCGATCCCGAGCAAACGAACACGCGTCGTTTCGTTGGCTCGGATCAGCCGATCTGGTTCCCCACAGACTGGTTCCCCACCGACGCTGCCGGCAGCTCGCCGGCGGCCGAGATCGGCCACCGTACGGTGAACGTCGTGCCCCGCCCGGGCTCCGACTCGAGCTCGATCGTGGCCCCGTAGGTCTCGGCCATGCGCCGCACCACGCTCAGCCCCACCCCCGAGCCGTCGGCCGGGCCGTGGAGCTGGAGCCGTTGGAACGGCTCGAAGATGCGTTCGTGGTACTCGGGGTCGATCCCCGGCCCGTCGTCGGCCACGTCGACCACCACGAACTCGCGCGGGCCACCCGCATCGGCCCGACGTTCCTCGACGATGTCGACCGTCACCGCCACCCTCCCGTCGTCCGGGTGATCGTGGTACTTGAGGGCATTGTCGATCAGGTTGCGGACGACCGTGGCGAAGGGCATCGGCTGCAGGACGACGAGCCCGTCGACCCGGGCCAACACCTCGACCGACGGCCCGGCGCCGGTGGCGAGGTCGGCGGCCAGGTTGCGGACCATCTCGTCGACGGCGGTCGGGCGGGGCTCGACCTTGGTGTTGGCGGCGCTGTAGTCGAGGAGGTCGTCGAGCAGCAGCATCAGCCGACTGGCCTGGCCCTCGATGCGTTCGATGTGGTTGGCGATCGAAGCCGGCAGCTCACCGTCGTGGTCCTCGTAGATGAACTCGCACAGGGTGTGGATGTTGCGCAGGGGGCTGCGCATGTCGTGGCTGGCGACGCGGGTGAACTCGAGCATCCCCTCGTTCGACTCCTTCAACAGGTGGTTCACCCGGTCGAGTTCGTCGAGGGCCCGACGCTGGGCGTCGATGTCCATCTGGGCGCCGACGAGGAGGGATCGTCCACCGCGCCGGATGACGGCGGCGCGCGACAGCTTCCAGCGATAGGTGCCGTCGTCGTCGGCGAAGCGGAACTCGGTCTCCATGACCGCCCCGTCGGCACGCATCTCGGGCCGGTCGACGAAGTGGCCGTCGTCGGGGTGGAGTCGACGGCGGAACTCGTCGTACATCGACGGCGCGTTCGCCGCCCAGTCACCCGACGACCACCCCTCGGTGCCGCCGATCTGACGCTCCCAGATCTCGAGGTCGGCGTTGCGCATGGCATAGGTGAGGCGAGTTCGCCACACCTCCTCGTCGGCGAGCGCAGCCCGCAGCTCGTCGGCGAGGGCCTCGGCCTCTCGACGGGCCTGGTGTTCGGCCCGCTCCCGCGAGGCGATCAGTCGAGCGGCGGCCAGCGACGACCCGAGGCCGGCGAAGATCAGGGCGAGGTCGCGCCCCGACACCGGCCCCGGCACCTCCGACGCCCCCAGCCCGATCTCCCAGACCCGCCCCATCCGCTCCACCTGGACCACCTCGGAGAAGAGCGCGTCGCCGGCGCTCCGGTGGAGTTCGATCGACGACGTGGTGCCGCCGATCCCGAGGTCGGTCACCCGGTAGGACAGGCCAGGGGCGAGCCCGCTGAGGAAGCCGTCGAGGTCGAGGGTGGCGACGGCCACGCCCCGCAGCTCGCCGGTCTCGGTGAACACGGCCTGGTAGATACTGATGATCCAGTCGTCGGTGTCCTCGACATAGGTCGGCCGGGAGAACGCCGGTTCGCCGGTGGCCGCGGTGGCCTGGATGGCGGCGAGCCGTTCGGGGTCGTCGCTCAGCACGAAGCCGACGGCGGATGCCTGGTCGGCGATGTCGGACACGATGAACCGAATCGCCACCTCCGAGTCGCTGGTGACGCTGGAGGTGGGCTCGGCCCCCTCGGCCCAGATCAGGGCCCACACCGCCGGGTACTTGCCGCCGGCGAGGGTGGCCCGCCCGTACGCCTCGAAGGCCTCGGCATCGAGGTCGGGCGTGACCGTCAGGAGGGACTGCAGGCCGTGGGCGGCACCCTCGTGGTTGGTGATCGCCAGGTCGACGCCGGCGACGAGGGTGGCGAGCTTCTCGTCGATCACCTGGTCGCGGGCCCGGCGGCTGTCGAGATGGAGGAACACCCCGATCACGGCGAGGACGCACAGCCCGATCGCGGTCAGGGCGCGACTCTCGAGCGACATCGGTGGCCGGTCGACGCGGGTGACCCGGTGGGCCCGATCGGCGCGGGCATCTCGGCGCTCGCTCATCCCTGAAGGGTCGAAAGCTCGAGCCCGGGCAGAAGGGCGGCGGCCTCGGCTAACGGGTTTTGGTCAGCTCGCCGACGAGTTCGGCGAACTCGCTCGCCATCTGGTCCGGGGTGCGGGCGAGGGCCAGATGTCGGGCCGCCGCGGCGCGGGCAGCCCGATCCGACGGCGACGAAGCGAGCGTCCACACCACCGCGTCGGCCAGCCGCGGCACCACGGGGTCGTCCAGAGCGCTCGCCACGTCGGCACCGGCGGTCTCGACGAGGGCGCCGTGGGTCCCGTCGACGAAGCCGTCGACCCCGCACCGGTCGCTCACGACGACCGGCACGCCAGCAGCCATCGCCTCGAGGGCGGCGAGCGACCGCCCGTCCCACCGTGAGGGGACCACCGCCACCGCCGCGCCGGCCAGCCGAGCATCGACGTCGTGCTGGAGCCCGACGAAGTCGATGGCGTCGGCGACACCGAGGCGTTCGGCGAGCGCCTCGAGCAGGTGGCGGTACCCCGGCGCGCCAGGCACCTCGCCGCCCACGATCTCGAGTCGCGCCGCAGGCTCGGCGGCCAGCACCTTGGGCATCGCCGCCACGAGCAGGTCGAACCCCTTCTGCGGATGCAACCGACCGACCGCCACGATCGTGGTCGCCGAGCGGTCGACCTCGACCGGGCCCGGGTCGGCGACGGCGTTGTCGATCACCACGACGCGGCGGGGCCCGCAGCTCGAGCGGATCTCTCCGGCGACCTGCGCCGACACGGCGACGACGGCGTCGGCCCGATCGACGGCGAGGCGATGCACCCGCCGCTTCACCCCGCGCACCAGGCGAGGCCCCCGGAACCGCAGCTGGTTCTGGGCCAACACCACCAGGGCGGCGCCGTGACGTCGAGCGAGCCACGCTGCCCCCGGCCCCGAGGCGAGGTGCACGGCCACCACCAGATCGACCGGCGGGCTCGGGTCGGCCGGGCCTTCGGAGGCCAGATCGTCGGGGGCCGGACCGCGTCCCCAGCGGTCGACGTCGTCGACCGTCCAGCCCGCGTCGAGGAGGCCGCGGCGATACGCCGCGGCGACCCGACTGGCGCCGTAGGGCGAGGTGTCGGTGAGAACGAAGAGGGCGCGACGGCCCACAGGCGACATGGGACCCTCACCTTCGCAGGTGCAACCACCCGGCCACCAGAGTCGCCGAGCCCGTTGACGCCGGGCGGCTTCACCCCCGAGAATCGTCGGATCGCCGCCGACCCCGNNGTGCCCCCGAACCCCGTGCCCCGGAACCCATGACCGCCGGGCCCGCAACCGAGAGCGGCGCGGCTGCGTTCGACGCGACAGGGGTCGGCCCGCCGTTCCGTCTGCTGGCTGCGGCCGACGCCGTCGCGCTGGCCCGGACGCTGCGACGGGCGCCGGCGCCGGTCGCCTGGATCAAGGGCCAGGCCGCCTCCTCGCCCGAGCTGTGGCGGGTCGCCACGATGCCGGCCCTCGTCGACCGGATCGCCGAGGTGCTCGGCGACGACGTGTTGCTGTGCGGCGCCAACCTGGTCGAACGCGACCCCGGCCAGGTCCACCCGTGGCACACCGACACCCACCTCGCCGCTCCCGAGGGCCGTGCCGTCTCGGTGTGGGTCGCCCTCGACGGCGTCACGGCCGACTCGACGATCCGGGTCATCCCCGGCTCGCACCGCTACGGCGTGGTGCCCCAGCAGCTCGCCGCGGCCGCCGACGGCGACCCGATGATGTCGGAGGCCCGCGCCCTCGAACTGGCCACCGGTCTCGATCCCGGGGCCGAGGTGGTGGGCGTCGACCTCGGCGACGGCGACGCCGTGCTCTTCGACGAGGCCATGTGGCACGGCACCGACAACACCGGCAGCCGCACCCGGTCGGCCCTCGTCCTCCACTACACCACCCCCGACAAGCCGGTCCGCATCCACGGCCACGGACAGGTGTGGCCCTTCGAATTCCTCGACGACCCGCTGCCGCCGTGTCAGGTCGTGCGGGGCGTGGACCGGGCCGGCGTCAACCGGATCGTGCCGCCGCCGGGCGGCGGGGTGACCGTGAATGCCGCCTTCGACCTCGACCTCGCCGAGATCGACGGGCCGGCCGACTGGAAGCCGTTCCCGCTGCGGACCGGCCCCACCTCCCAGGCCCTCGACCTCACGATCAAGGTCCACCGAGTGGGCGACGCCGCCCACGAACACCCGCCCCACGAACACACCGCCGACACCGTGGCCGTCATGCTCGGCCCGGGCGCGGAGCTCGAACTCGGCGACGACGACCGTCCGCTGATGGTGCCGCTCGGCCCGACCGACCTGGTCGTCCTACCCGGGGGGACCCGCCACCGCTGCACCCTCCCCAACAGCACGGCCGCAACCAACACGGCC
>JAWSVN010000146.1:0-10332 GCA_033851875.1 Acidimicrobiales bacterium | reverse complement strand
GCACCGGTCGACGACGTCGACCTCGCCGAGCGGGGACGGAGCGCCGTCACCCTGGTCGACGGCCCGACCGCCACCGCCGAGCGGCTGCGGGTGCTCCGGGTCGATCTCGCCCCCGGCTTCGACGGGGCGCCCGACGTCGACGACTACGACGTCGTGCTCCTCGTGATGTCCGGCCGTCTCGCCACCCTCGATCGCGAGCTCGGCCCCGGCGGCGTCGCCGTCTACGGGGCCGGCGAGACCCACCGTCTGGCGGCGGTCGGCGACGAGCCCGTGCGACTGGTCGTGGCGGAGATCACCGGGGGTCGCCCGGTCGAGGGACGAGGGGCGCACCGGGGTCGTCGAGTGGCGGCGATGGGCACCGGCGATCTGCGGCGCCGCGTGGTGCGCCGCCTGCCGCGGCCGGTCCGGCTCGGGGTGCGTCGGGCCCGACGGCGAATCGCTTCGTTGGGCCGCTGACCAGGCGACATGCCTACTAAACGACAAGCACCTTCAATGAGCGACAGCAATTCTTCCCATGGCGACTGGGCCTTTTGGCCGCCTATCGTCACCGTCGGGCGGGAGGGACTCTGTCAATGACCTTCTTCGAACCCCGTCTGCTGCGCGCCCGATCGACACCACTGGCCGCACCGCCCCGCCGGCACGAGCGGAGCAAGCGTGCGTTCGACCTCGTCGTGGCCACCGGCCTCCTCGTCGTCTCGCTGCCGCTGCTCGCACTGCTGATGCTGGCGGTGGCGTTGTCGTCCCGTGGCCCGGTGCTCTATCGCAGCGAGCGTCACGGCTGCGACGGCACCCGCTTCCACGCCATCAAGCTCCGCACCATGGTCGACCTCGACCGCCAGCGCGAGCGCCTGGCCGCTGCCGGCGCGTCGACCGCGGCCCGCCTGGAACGCGAGTTCAAGCTGGCCGACGACCCGCGGGTCACCCGGGTCGGCCGCTTCCTGCGCCGCACCAGCCTCGACGAGCTCCCCCAGTTGCTCAACGTGCTCAAGGGCGAGATGAGCATGGTGGGGCCCCGGCCCAAGCTGGTCGACGAGGCCCACCACTACGGCGAGGCCTTCCGGGAGATCATGAGCGTGCGCCCGGGACTCACCGGCCACTGGCAGACCGCCGGCCGCAGCGACCTGCCCTTCGAGGCCCGTGTGAATCTCGATCTCGACTACGTGCGGGGCCGCTCCCTTCGCTGGGACACCAAGATCTGCCTGGTCACGGCGATCCAGCTCCTCAGTCCGCGACGCCACGGGGCCTATTGATGCGTCTCGTCGTCACCGGCGCCACTGGCTACCTCGGCTCCCACGCGTGCGTCGCCCTCCAGCAACAGGGTCACGCCGTCGTCGGCGTCGACAACTTCGCGAACTCGTCCCCGGTGGTGCTCGAGCGGATCGCCGAGCTGAGCCGACCGATGCGGTTCACCGAGGGCGACGTGACCGATCCGATCTCGCTCGCCCCGGCGTTCGACCCGACCCTCCTCGGAGGGCCGATCGACGCCGTGTTGCACTTCGCCGGCCGCAAGTTCGTCGGCGAGTCGGCCGACGACCCCACCGGCTATCTCCGCACCAACGTCGGTGGCACGGTCACCCTGCTCGACGTGATGCGCAGCGCGGGCGTCGGCCGCATCGTGTTCTCGTCGTCGTGCACCGTCTACGGCGAGGGCACCGGCGGCGCCGTCCCGGTGACCGAGACCACCCCGGTGGCGCCGACCAACCCCTACGGCACGTCGAAGGCGATGGCCGAGCAGGCGATCGCCCAGGTCTGCGCCGCCGATCCGACGTGGCGGGCGATCTCGCTCCGCTACTTCAACCCGATCGGCGCCCACCCCTCGGGTCGTCTCGGCGAGTCGCCGCTGGGCCCGCCCCAGACCCTGCTCCCCCGCGTGATGGGCGTGGCCGCCGGCCGCTTCGACCGGGTCGAGGTCTTCGGTGACGACTACCCGACCCCGGACGGCACCTGTGTGCGCGACTATCTCCACGTGAACGATCTGATCGACGGCCACATCTCGGCCCTGGAACACCTCTGCGGCGCCGTGTCGACCACCGTCGACGGGTCGGGCGCCGACCGCCACACGGTGGTCAACCTCGGCACCGGCACCGGCTCGTCGGTGCGCGACCTGATCCGCACCGCCGAACGGGTGACGGGTCGGGCGATCCCCCACGCGATCGAACCCCGCCGGACCGGCGACGCGGCCAGCATGACCGCCGACCCGGCCCTCGCCGGTCACCTGCTCGGCTGGCGGAGCACCCGCGACCTCGACGCGATGTGCACCGACCACTGGCGTTGGCAGCGGAGCCATCCCCGGGGCTACGGCGGCGACGGACAGCACTCGACCGAAGCGGCGTGACCCTGCTGGCGCGGGCCCTCGTACCCGCCTGCTACGTCGCCCTGCTCCTGGTGGTGGCTCGCCTGTTGCCGTCGGCGCGTCCCGGCGCGACGGGCGACGGCCGACCCGCCCCCGCGCCCCTGCCCGCTGGGTTGCCCGTGCCGCTCCTCGTCGTCGCCGGCTCGCTGGCGGCCGGCGCCGCGGCGATGTCGCTGGCCGTGCCCGGCCGACGGCTCTGGGTCGAGGCGGCCGCGCTGGCGGTGGCGGTGGGCGTGTTGGCGTGCGGCGCCCTCGACTGGCGACCGCCCGCCGCCCGGACCCTCGGCATCGACGCCGCGTGGGCGGTGACCGCGGCGGCGATCGTGCCGGTCGGCTGGGTCGCCGCCCGGCTCGGCCGCTGGCGGCTCTGGCCGACCCTCGACGACGTGACCCTCGACGCGGCCACGATCACGCTCGGCGTCGCCGGGTTCGTCGCCCTCGACCTGGCCAACTACTGGTCGCATCGACTCCGTCACCAGATCCCGGCGTGGTGGCGGTTCCACGAGGTTCATCACGTGGCGCCCGAGATCGGCCCGATCTCGGCCGCCCGCCGCCACCCGGTCGACCTCGGCCTCGCTCGGCTCTTGGCCGTCCTTCCCCTCGTCGTGGTGGGGCCCACCTACCTCACGGCGTTCGTGCCGTGGCTGGTCGTGAAGCGAGCGGCCGGCTTCTACCACCACTCCGGCGCCCGGTTCTCCTTCGGCCCCCTCGCCGGCATCGTCACCACCCCGGCCGCCCATCGGCTCCACCATTCCGACCGTCCCGAACACGTCGGCTGCAACTACGGCTCGATCCTGATGGTGTGGGATCGCCTGTTCGGCACCTACGTCGCGCCGGCCGGGTCGGGCGCCGGCCTCCGCCTCGGCGTGGCCGGCACACCCCTGCCGGTCGAGACCGTCGACGGCCGTTCCCTCGCCGCGGTGTGGTGGGACCAGTTCCGACTCCCGTTCACCCTCCAGCTCGCCCGAGCCCGCCGATGAGGGCCCTCGCCGCCATCGCCGTCGTCGGCGCGCTCGCCGTGGCCGTCGCCGGACTCGCCCTCCTCACGATGCCGCGCCGAGCCGGCCAGCGACGTCACTGGCTGCGGCCGTCGGCCATCGCCTTGCTGGTGCTGGCGACCGACTTCGTGGCCCGCCCCGCCGAACTGGTCCTCGGCCTCGACACCCCGTTCCCCGACAGTGCGTTCAATGACAGCGCGTTCAGCGACGGTGCCCTGGGTGACGGCGCGGCCGGGCGGGTGCCGTGGGCCCGGATGCTCGACCTCGAGGGCTTGTTCGTGGTGTGGGCGGCGATCTTCGTGGCGGTGGCGGTGGCCGCCCACCTGGTGGCCGAGCGACGCTGGCCCGGCTACCCCGACGACCCCGAGGAAACCCCGGCGCCCACGCGGCGACGGCTCCTGCCCGACGACGACGCCGTCACCCGCTTCGTGCCGGTGCTGATGATCGTGGCCCTCGCCGCCAGCGCCGTGGCGTGGCGGCGTCACGGGATCGGCGACCTCGGCTTCACCGCCAAGACCGGGGCCGCTCCGGTGTCGAGCGTGCTGAGGGCCCCGTCGCTCCTCCTCGCCTACCTCGGCATGGCGGTCACCGTGTCGGGCCACCGGCTCGGCCTGCCCCGTCGACGCCTCCTCGGCCTCGCCGGGTTCGTGCTCGGCGCGGGCGTGAGCTTCACGTGGTCGGCCCGCGACGCCGCCCTCCTGCCCCTCGTCATCCCCGCCCTCACCCTGCTGGGGTCGGTCCGGCGACCGACCACCGCCCGGGGGTGGGCCTCCCTCGCCGGCGGCACCCTGGCCGTCGTCGCCGTGCTCGGCGGCCTCGGCCTCGGCCTGCGTCTCGCCCGCGAACAGCTCATCTTCGATCGGACCACGCAGCGAGCCAGCGAGGGCACCCTGATGCGGCGGGTGGCGGTGACCGCCAACCACACCCGCTACGACGCGGTGTTGATCCTCACCGACCGGCGCAACACCCCGGTCGAATGGATGACGCTCGACGCGGACGGCGAGCTCGTGCCGGGCGAACCACCGGCCGTCGACCTCACCGCCACCGGGTTCGACCAACCCGGGCTCGAGGTGTTCGCCGACGCCGCCGAGGTGGCGTTCAGCGCTTCGGGCACCGAGGCCGCCGGCTGGGTCAGCCCGGCTCGCCGGGTCCGCACCGCGGTCGAACCCGGGGTCCGCAACGGCTGGCCGCTCTCCGCGCTCGGCGACTGGTACTGGGCCGCCGGCTGGTGGGCGGTGGCGGTGGGAGCCGCGGTGTCGGGCGCGGTGTTCGGGGTGCTCGACGTGGCGTGGAACGCGGCCCGTCGCCGGAGCTGGATCGCGGCGTGTGCGCTGTCGGCGATGTTCGCCACCACCGTCACGTGGGGCGGGGTCGGGGTGGAGACGATCATCCGCAGCCGGGCCTACGTGGCGATCCCGCTCGGGTTGCTCGTCGCGTGGCGTGTCGTCGACGGCGTGACCCGCTCCCGGGTGACGCTGCGTCGACCGGCGGTGACGTCGTGACCCGCGTCGCCGTGCTCGACGACCGGTTCCACCAGGTCTACGGCGCCCAACGCAACGCCCTGTTGCTGGCCCGCCTCCTCGCGCAGGGCGGCCACGAGGTGAGCTTCCACACCACCGCCGAGGGTCCCCTGGCCGACGCGGCCCGGGCCGAGGGGCTCGACGTCGCGGTGCTCGAGGCACCGGCCGAGCTGCGGGTGTTCGAGAAGGCGGCCCTCAGCGGCGGCCTGGCCGTGAAGCTGCGCACCGCCGTGGCGCTGGCCCGCTACAACCGCGCCCTCGGCCGGGCGTTGGCCGCCGACGGGGTGGAGGTGGCGGTGCCCGCCGCGGTGCGGCCGGCCCTGCACCTGCTCGGGTGGCGAGCGGTCGGCCGGGCCACCCGCCGGCGACGTCGCCTCGTGCTGTTCGCCCAGAACAACACGCCGTTCGGGCTGCCGGCGGCCGCCGCCGGGTTGACGGCCGACCGGGTCGGCCTGATCGGCCCCGACTGTCTGCGGACGTTCCCGTCGTGGGCCCAGGGCCGCATCCGCCCCAAGACCGTGCCCCTGCCCTCGGGTCGTGACCTCGCCCGTTTCGCCCGCCCGGCCGCGCCGACTCCCTCACCGACTCCCGGCCCGGTCGAGGTGGTGACCGTGGCCAACATCGAGCCCCGCAAGGGCATCGATCGGGTGATCGACGCCCTGGCCGACCCGGCGTTGGCCGGCCGCTGCCACCTGACCGTCGTCGGTGGCCCCACCGGCCCCAAGGGTGAGGCGTTGCTGACCGACCTCGAGGCCCGGGCCGATCGCCTCGGCGTGTCGGTGACCTTCGTCGGCTGGTGCGACGACGTGGTCCCCCACCTCCACGCCGCCGAGCTGATGGTGTTGGCGTCGAGCGAGGAGGGGTTGCCGGGCGTGTTGATCGAGGCGATGGCGGCCGGCTTGCCGTGCGTCACCAGCGCGGCGGGCAACGCCGGCGACCTGGTGACCCGGTGCGAGGGCGGCGCGGTCGTGCCGGTCGGCGACACCGCGGCGTTGGCCGGGGCGCTCGCTCGCTTCGTCGACGACGCGGTCCTGCGGGCCGCCACCGGGGCGCGGGCGGCCGAACTCGTGGCCGAGCACTACGACCTCGCCGCGTTCGCCCGTCATGCGGAGGCGGCGATCACCTTCGACGACACACGGGGAGACCGACGATGAACCCGACGCCGGATCGGTCGGCAGGGACCCGGGTGCTGCACCTCGTCGAGGCGGCGTTTGCCGGCGTCGGCCGACACGTCCTCGATCTGATCGCCCATCAGGCGGCCGAACCGGGATGGCAGGTCGACGTCGCCTACGGCACGAGCCGGGCCGACGACCCGTTCCTAGGCAGCCTGGAGACGATCGACGTGGCCGAGGTGCTGACCATCGACGGCACGGCGGGCGTGGGACCGGCCGACGTCGCCACGGTTCGGCGTCTGCGTCGCCACGTCGCCGAGCGGGGCATCGACGTGGTCCACGGCCACGCCTCGAAGGGCGGCGCCCTGGCCCGACTCGTGGCGGTGGGCACCGGCGCGAAGGCCGTCTACACCCCCAACGCGCTGATCACCCAGGCACCCCAGCTCGGGCGGGTGCGCCACGGCGTCTACCGCGGCATCGAGATGGCGCTGGCGCCGCTGACCGATCACCTGATCCACGTGAGCGACGCCGAGGCCGAGCACGCCCGGGCGATCGGGTTGCGACCGCGGGGGTCGTCGGTGATCCCCAACGGGATCGATCCCCTGCCGTTGCCGACGGCCGACGCCGCACGAGCCGCCCTCGGCCTCGAGCCGAGAGGTGGGGCGAACGCCGACCTGGTGACGATCGGGTTCGTCGGCCGGCTCGACGAACAGAAGAACCTCGACCTGTTGCTCCACGCCTACGCCGCACTCCGTGCATCGGGACGCGCCGGGGGGCCAGCCGAGTTGCCGCCGACCGAGCTGGTCGTGATCGGCGACGGGCCGCTGCGGGCCCAGCACGAGGCCCTCGCCGACCGGCTCGCGATGCCGGGGCCGGTGCGGTTCCTGGGCAAGCAACCGGGGGCGGTGTCGATGCCGGCGTTCGACGTGTTGGCGTTGCCGTCGCGCTACGAGGGCTTCCCCTACGTGTTGCTCGAGGCGATGGCGGCCGGGGTGCCGAGCGTGGCGACCAGACCCTGTGCCGCCGATCGACTCTTCGGCGACGGCCGGGCCGGCATCATCGTCGAGGGCGACCCCGACGATCCCGCCTCGGCCCCTCGCTTCGCCGCCGCCCTCACCGAGCTGGTGGGCGACCCCTGCCGGCGCGACGCCGCCAGCGCCGCTGCCCTCGAGGTGTCGCAGCGCTTCACCGCCGCCGCCATGGCCCGCCAGGTCGCCGAGGTCTACGCCGGCCTCTGATCCACCGGATGGGCAGACCTGCTTCTACATGCATGTGGGCGTTCACCCATCGACCCCGGCCGAGGCTCGATTTATCGTCGGCGGTGCGGGTGGACGGAGGACCCCAATGCTCACGCAGCACTCCTCGTTCGCGCGCCACCGCGACGCCGAGCCGACCCCGCACCGATCCCCGCGCCGCGCCTCCCAGGCCGCCGCCGGGCGGGTGCTGCACCTCGTCGACGCCGACGACTCGGGCGTGGGCGCCCACGTGCTCGACCTCCTCCCCCATCTCGCCGCCCTCGGGTGGCACGCCGTCGTCGCCTACGTCCCGTCGGGTGTGGCGGGCGACTTCGAAGAACGCCTGGCCGGGCTCGATGTGATCGAAAAGGAGGTGCTGCGGCTCGAGCCCGGCCGAGGCATCCGCTCCCGACGGGAACGGACCCTGCGCAGCCTCCGCCGCTTCCTCCTCACCCACGACCACGACGTGGTCCACGCCCACGGACGCCGGGCGGCGATGTGGGCCGAACTCACCGCCGGCCTCGCACCGATCGTGCACACGCCCAACAGCCTGCACGAACCGCGCCCCGACCTCGGACCGACCCGGCGTTCGGCCTACCGCCACCTGCGTCCCGGCCCCTCGTCGCTGGCCGAGACCGTGGCCGGACTCAGCGACCGCCACGCCACCCAGCGCGCCGACGACGGCCTCGCTCCGCTGGCGCTCCTCCCCTCCGACCCGGGCGCCGGGCGTCTGGAACTCCTCGGCGACCCGCACCCGGGTCGCCGACGCGACGACCCGCTCGACCGCCGGTTGATCGCCGAGGAGTTCGCGTCGATCTACCACCGCATCACGCCCGACCCCCACGCCGCGGTCCACGACCCGGCCTGACCCTCGGCCTCACATCGAACCGACTCCCGCCGACCGGGGTCGGGCAAGAGGATGACGGGGCGGCGTGTTCGCCGCTCCCCGAGGGACGGTTGGCACCATGAACATTTCTCGCACCCGTGGGGTACTGACGGCAGGATTTCTGGCGACGCTGGAGGGTTCGGCGTGGTTCGGCGCCCTGTCGATGGCGACGGCCACCCGGCTGTCGATCGCCGGCGGCGAGGTCGCCTGGCGACCCGTGTTCGAGATCGCGGCCGTGACCGCGGCCGTCCATGTCGCCGCCGCGGCCATGGTGGCGTGGGAGCGTCGGGCCGACGCCCGAGAGACGCTGCGGGCCTCGGCCCCGACCGCGGTGGCCTGGGCGGCCGGCGCCGCGGTGGTCGCCGGCTCGGCGGTGCTCACCTCACCCCGAGCGGTGCCCTTGCTCGCCGCCGCCGGCGCCCTTCCCCTGGCGCTGCTGATGATGCTCGGCGGCCGCTCGATCCTCCGCTCGATGTTCGCCTCGACCCCGACCGCCGCCGGCAACACCGACACGGCGCTCGAGATGGCCGACGATCTCGTCGCCGACCTGCGCCTGCCGGGCGACACCGCGGCTCCCCCGATCGACCTGCTGGCGATCAAGGACCTCGTGCGCGACAAGCACGTGGTGATCACCGGCGAGCCGACCCCGTTCGTCCGCCACCTCGGCCGACTGGTCCGCGAGGCCGGTTGCGCCGAGCTGACCACGCTGGAGCGCTACGACGACGTGCAGCTTCGGAACCGACTGAAGGACAGCCTTCCCCACGTGGTGCTCCAGGCCGGCGAGCTCGAGCGTCCGACGGTCGTGCCCGCCACCGACGACGAGCCGGAGCTCGTCGACCTCGACGGGTTCTCCAACTTCCTGCTCGGCGTGGTGTCGGTCGGCGTCGAGGCGTTCGCCAACATCGCGCCCGGCCGCTCGATCGAAGACGGCAGCCTCGACGACCGGGCCCGCTCCGAGGCCGAGCGCCTGACCGCGGTGATGGACGACGCCGCCGACGGCCGCTTCGTGTCGATCCGGTTCGACAACGACGACGAACAGCCCCTGCCCGATTTCGGCGCCGCCCGCCTGGCGCTTCACGCCGCGGCCATCGCGCCCGCCGGCCAGCACCTGGTGATCTCGCCGTCGGGCGGGGTGACGCCCGGCCCGCGCATCGAGCGTCGCCGTGGGTCCGGCATCGGCGGCGGCACCCGCCGGGCCGGCGACACCCGCCAGGCCGGCAACACCACCTCGGGCCCGGTCATCCGGGCGCCGAAGGCGCTGGCCATCAGCTTGGGCCGGGAGCACTAGCTCGCCTGGGCCGAAAGGTGGAGGTGACCCCTCAACTCGACGTCACGTCCGCCGATCGGTTCTGCAGCAAGAGACACCAGGGGGAGCGCATCCGGCGCTTCTCAGGAGGGCGCGGCAAGATGGTTCACTCGAAGACCTATGGGCTCATGCGGGCCTCGATCCTGGCGACACTGGATGGTTCGGCCTGGATCGCAGCACTCGGCATGGCCACCGCGACCCAGCTGTCGCTGACCGGCGACGAGATCTTCTGGCCCGAGCTGATGGGGCTGGCGGCGATGGCCGCCACCACCCAGATCGGGGCCGGCATGCGGGGTCGGGTACTGCGCAACGCCTACCGGATCGGCAGCGCGGACGAGGTCGGCCACGTCGCCCTCGCCTGGATCGCGGCGTCGATCATGGCGGTGGGTGTCGACCTGTTCCTGCCGGTGCGCCCGGTGCCGCTCCTGGCGCTCGCCACCGCCCTCCCCTTCTCGCTGATGATCATGCTCGGCACCCGGTTCGCCTGGCGCTTCATGCAAGACCTGCGGCGCCGTCCGAACCCCAGTCGGGCCAAGCACCGGGTGATCGTGTTCGGCGCCGGCGAGGGCGGCGACCAGATCGTGCGAGCGATGATGCGCGATCCCGAATCGCAGTACGTGGCGGTGGCGATGCTCGACGACGACGTCACCAAGACCCACCGCGAGTTCCACGGGGTGCGGGTGCAGGGCACCTCAGCCGACCTGGCGGCCGTGGCCGAACGCACCGACGCCACGATGCTGCTGATCGCGATCCCGTCGGCGAAGGCCGACCTGATCGCCGAGACCGACGCCGCCGGCGTGGCGCTGGGCCTCGATGTGCGGATCCTGCCGGCGACGTCGGAACTGGTCGGCCTGTTGTCGACCGCCGACATCCGAGAACTCACCGAAGCCGACCTGTTGGGACGCGACGAGGTCGAGGTCGA
>JAWSVN010000145.1:4493-10120 GCA_033851875.1 Acidimicrobiales bacterium | reverse complement strand
TTCCAGCTGGCGGGGAGGTGAATCCGTGACCGGTGAATTCGTCGATGCAGATTCGATTGGCGTCATGAAGGCGGCGGCAGGTTCCCCGAGCCCGATCGAGCCATCATCGAGCCCGGGCGAGTGGGTTCGGAAGAACCTCTTCAACAGTCCCCTCAACGCGGCGATCACGGTGGTCCTCACCCCGATCGCCCTCTACGCCGCCTACCGGTTCTTCCGGTTCGTGTTCGTCACCGGGCGGTGGGACGCCGTCGACACCAACCTCGAGCTGTTCATGATCGGCCAGTACCCGCGTGAGGAGCGGTGGCGGATCGTCGCCCAACTCCTGCTGCTGGCGCCGGCGATCGGTCTCGCCGTCGGCCTCGTCCGGGCGACGGCGAACGCGACCGCCGAGGAGACCGGCGAGCCCCGACCGACCACCCCGTGGACCGCCTATGTGGGGAGCTACTGGACGGTCGTCCTGTTCGTCGTCACACTCCTGGTCGCCTTCGTCGACACGACCGGGCCGTGGTTGCTCGCGATCGGTTGCCTCGCCGGCGGCGTGGTCGGGTGGCTGCTCGGCGGCCGCGTCCCGCCTTCCCTGATCCCGGTCGGCTGGTCGGTCGCGGCCCTCTTCGTAGCCGCCAGCTTCCAGGTGCTGTCAGGCACTGGCGGCTGGGCGTGGTTCTACCTCGCCGCGGCCCTCGTCCCCGCCCTCGGAGTCACGGTCCGATTCCTGCCCGCCCAGGCGCTGCCGGCCGTCGCCGGACTCGGTGCGCTCGTCGGCGCCGGCACGCTGGTCTGGAGGCCGGGCGTGGTCGGCCTGATCGCTGCGACGGTCGCCGTGGTGATCCTGGTGAACGTGAAGCGAGGTGACCGCATCGACGGCGCCCGGCTCGGCCTCTACGTCCTCGGCGGGCTCGCCGCCTACGTGGTGTCTCGAGCGATCGGTCACGGCGGCATCGATTGGAAGGAGTGGGGCGGTCTCCAGCTCAACCTGGTCGCCACCGTCGGCGCCATCGTGCTCGCCTTCCCGCTCGGTGTCCTGCTCGCCGTCGGACGGCGCTCCGACCTTCCAGCGATCCGGGTGTTGTGCGTGGCCTACATCGAGTTCTTCCGAGGTGCGCCACTGATCACGTTCCTCCTCTCGGCCCAGTTCTTCCTCGGCTTCTTCCTCGACTCCGACACCCCGTTGTCACTGGTCACTCGCGGCATCGCCGCCGTCACCCTGTTCTCGGCCGCCTACATCGCCGAGATCATCCGCGGTGGTCTGCAAGCCGTGCCCAAGGGGCAGGTCGAGGCCGGGCAGGCGCTCGGACTCGCGCCCCTGAAGATCACCCGGCTGATCGTGCTCCCCCAGGCACTGCGGGCGGTGATCCCGGCCATGGTCGGCCAGTTCATCTCGCTGTGGAAGGACACCACCCTGTTCACCATCATCTCGCTGCCGGAATTCCTCGACATCCGGAACCTGGTCCACGCCCAGGCCGACTTCCGCGGCTTCGGCATCGCCGAGACCCTCACCTTCGTGGCCTTCGGCTTCTGGGCCGTGGCCTACACGATGTCCAAGGAGAGCCAGCGGCTCGAACGACGATTGGGAGTCGGACACCGATGAACGCAACCCCACCCACCCCGGCGGTCGACGCCGACGCCACGAACATCGGCGACCGCGAGGTCATGATCCGTGTGGAGGGCGTCGACAAGTTCTTCGGCGACTTCCAGGCACTGCACGGCATCGACATGCTGGTCGGCAAGCAGGAAGTGGTCGTCGTGATCGGGCCGTCGGGCTCGGGCAAGTCGACACTGATCCGTTGCATCAACCGGCTGGAGAAGCACGACCGCGGCCGCATCGTGGTCGACGGCATCGAACTGTCGGAGGATGTGCGCAACATCCAGGAGATCCGCCGCGAGACCGGCATGGTCTTCCAGAGCTTCAACCTGTTCCCCCATCTGACGGTGCTCGACAACATCACCCTCGCCCCGAGGCAGGTGCGACGCGTCCCCAAAGCCGAGGCCGAGGAGACCGCCATGGAGCTGCTCGAGCGGGTGAAGATCCCCGACCAGGCACGGAAGTTCCCGGGCCAGCTCTCCGGCGGCCAGCAGCAGCGGGTGGCGATCGCCCGTTCGCTGGCGATGAATCCGAAGGTGATGCTCTTCGACGAGCCGACGTCGGCCCTCGACCCCGAGATGATCAAAGAGGTCCTCGACACGATGAAGGACCTCGCCGACGAGGGCATGACAATGATCTGCGTCACCCACGAGATGGGCTTCGCCCGAGAGGTCGCCGACCGCGTCGTGTTCATGGCCGACGGCGAGGTCGTGGAGGTCGGCCCCCCCGAGCACTTCTTCACCGACCCCGGCGAGGAGCGCACCAAGCTGTTCCTCAGCCAGATCCTCTAGCGGGCCGTCGGGCCGCGCCGACGAGGGCCCGCTCGTAGCGAGCGCCGAGGTCGGTCAGGATCTCGTACGAGATCGTGCCGGCCGACTCGGCGACCTCGTCGACGGTGATGGTCGGCCCGATCAACTCGACGGGCGCCCCCTCGTGGAGGTGGTGCCGCTCGACCGTGCTCACGTCGAGCGTGATCAGGTCCATGCTCACCCGGCCGATGATGGGCACCCGGACCCCGGCGATCGCGGCGCTCCCCCGGCTCGACGCCGCCCGGAGGAAGCCGTCGGCGTATCCGACCGCCACGGTCGCGGTGGTCGTCGGTGCGGTCGTGGTGTGGGTCGCCCCGTAGCCGACCGTCGCGCCGACCGGCACGTCGCGCACCTGCACGATCGGGGCCTCGAGGCGAACCGTCGGCCGCATCGGGCTGGCCTCGCTCGGTCTCGGCGCGCCGCCGTAGAGGCCGATGCCGGGCCGGACGAGATCGAGATGCCAGGCCTCGCCGAGCAGGATCCCGGCCGAGTTGGCGAGCGAGGCCGGGGCGTCGGGGAGGAGGCGCCGGGCGGCGGCGAAGCGTTCGAGCTGGAGGCGGTTGAGCTCGTGGTCGGGGTCGTCGGCGCACGCCAGGTGGCTCATCACGCCGACCACGTCGACCAGGTTCAGGGCGTCGCCGATCTCGTCGAGGGCGGCCGCCAGGCCGTGATGGGGCAGCCCGAGCCGCTCCATGCCGGTGTCGACGTGGACGACCGCAGGGAGGCGGCGGTCGACCCGTCGGGCGGCGTCGGCCCAGCGCCGGGCCTGGTCGACGGAGTTGAGCACCGGGGTCACACCGGCGCCGACGATCTCGGCCTCGGTGCCGGGCAGCGGGCCGCCGAGCAGGACGATGGCCGGCCGTCGTTCGGTGCGGCCGACCCCGAGGCTGGCGGCCCGGAGCTCGAGTGCCTCGTCGAGGGTGGCGACGAAGAAGGTGCGGCACCCCTCGGCCACGAGGCGGCGGGACACCTCCAGGGCACCCAGGCCGTAGCCGTCGCCCTTCACCGCCGCACCACAAGCGGCGTGGGCCGCCGTGGCGGCGAGGTGTCGATAGTTGGCGGCCACGGCGTCGAGGTCGACGACGAGACGGGGCGCCCGGAGGGTCTCATTCACCCTGGGAAGTATGTCGCGAGCGACCCCGGTTGCTCGCAGATCAGTAGCCGGCGGCCACGTCGACCACGCCGAGCAGGGGGCGCCCATCGAGCCAGCGCACCACGTTGGCCCGGGTGTGGCGGGCCAGCAGGGGCACGCCCATCTCGGGGGTGTTGGCGATGTGGGGCGTGATCAGGACCTTCGAGTGGCGCCAGAGCGGATGCCCCTCGGGGAGCGGCTCCGGGTCGGTCACGTCGAGCGCCGCGCCGGCCAGTCGCCCCTCGTCGAGGGCCGACAGGAGGGCGACGGTGTCGACGTGTCCACCTCGGGCCACGTTGACGAGCCACGTGTGGGGCGAGAAGCAGGCGAGGGCGGCCTCGTCGATCACATGGCGGGTCTCGTCGGTGAGCGCCAGCGCCAACACGACGAGATCGGCACCGTGGAGGGCCTCGTGATGGTCATCGAGGGTCACGACCTGCGACACCCCCGTCATCGGCTCGTTCCGTCGACGCACGACCGTCACCCGGCAGCGGAATGGCTCGAGCAGGCGCAACAGGGACCGGGTGATCCCGCCGGCGCCGTAGATCGTCACGGCGGCGTCGAGCAGGTTCACGCCCTCGGGCGCCGCCCACCGGGCGGCTCGGGCGTAGGTGGGCAGGCCGCGCATCCCGGCCAGCGCGAGCGTGAGGGCGTGCTCGGCAACCGGCTCGGCATACACGCCCTTGGCAGCGGTCCAGATCCGGCGGTCGTCGAGCAGCTCGAGGTAGGGATCGATGCCGGCGAACGGGAGGGAGACCCACTCGAAGTGGTCGTGGGCAGCGAGCAGCTCGGCCAGCAGGTCCGGGCGCGACGCGTCAGCCCAGATCAGCCCGGCCGCGTCGGCCGGCGCGGCGAGCCGGCCACCGGCGTCGGTGACCGCCGCCTCGAGCGACTCCCATCGTCCGCTGCGAGGCCACACCGCGATCGTCGAACCCGGGTCGGTGCTCATCGTGAGACGGTTCGGTCCGACGCTGCCGTCAGCGACCGGCGGTCTGATCGGCGCGCACGCCGACGGTGTCGTCGACCCGGTCGTCGGGTTCGAACGGCTGTGACGGGGTGACCACGCCGAGATCGACGGCCTCTGCGATGCGGTGACGACCAGACGGGTCCTGCACGAGCCAGAGCAGCCCCTCACGACGTTCGGCCGGACGGGTGCCGAGCTCGCGGCCATCGCGGTCGAGGAGCTGCCGGGTGGGGTGCAGCACGGTGACCGCCACGGTCGTCGGTGATCCCTCGTTGGCCACCGTCAGCTTCTCGAGCTTCGGATCAGCGCCGCGAACCCACAGGCCGGTCGTGCGGAGTCGGAGGTTGTGTTCGCGCAGCTCGCCGAACAGCGGCGTGCCGTCGACGAACACGGTCTCGAGTTGTGCCCGATCGGGGTGACGTTGGAACTCGAACTCGGAGCGGAGCAGCCCACTGACCACCCGACCCCACGCGGGGTCGATCGCCGGGCGGGTCGGTGCCGGCGCCAGGTCGGCGGTGTTGCCGGCGGCGCTCAGCGAAGGCGCGGACGGCTCGATGCCGTTGCGCTCCCGGCCGGTGGGAGCGGGGTCGTCGGAGCGACGGCGCCGCAGCATCCGGTCGGCTCGACGTCGGAAGCGGGCGGCCGCACCAGCGGTCGCAGCATCGGCGGTGGTCTGGGCCATGGCGTGTTCTCCGTTGGGGCTCGCGTTGATGGGGGTCGCGTTGACGTGGTTCGCGTCGGTGGGCCTTGCGTTGTTCGACAGCGGTTCGGCGTCGGCGTCGTGGGTTCCGCTGGTGCCGAGGCCGGCGGCCTCGAGTTCCTTGAACAGGTCGTCGACCGAGACCCAGTCGTCGTCGCCGGATACCGTCGTCGGAGCGTCGATCGTGTCGGCCGGGTCGGTGAGGTCGGCGGCGAACTGCTCGGCGCTGACGTGGAGCGAGGGCACGTCGTCGTCGTCGAGCAACATGTCGACATCGAACACGCCGCCGTCGAACACTGCGTCCGCGTCCAACACTGCGTCCGCGTCGGAGACTGTCTCGTCCTCGACGACGGCATCGTCGTGGACGGCCACCTCGTCGGCGACCGCCGGGGAGCTCTGCTGCGCCGCGATCTCGTCGGACAGCGCCAGCCCATCCGACA
>JAWSVN010000145.1:0-4466 GCA_033851875.1 Acidimicrobiales bacterium | reverse complement strand
CAGGGCGACCGCCAAGGTTGGGGTGGCCGCCGGGGTGCGCTCGGCACCGAGCAGGACCACGCGTTCGCCCAGCACGGCGGGGCGCAGCAGCCAGGTACCGATGAAGAGCTCGAGCACGAGCCCGGTCGAGATGGCGACCCCGAGGCGGCGGACCGCGTCGAGCTCACCGGCAACGAGGCCGATGCCGCAGAGTGATGCCACGCCGAGACCGATCATGGCAGCCCGGCCTTCCATCCGGAAGGCCTCGCTGACGATGTCGTGGCGGGCCTGCAGCTCGCTGGGCGATCCCGACTCGTCGAGGTCCTGGCGGATCCGGCGCAGGAAGCCGATCTCGAACAGGCCCACCCCGATACTCAGCACGAGGGCGGCGATCTGGAGTTCGGTCGCCGAGACGCCGCTGGCGACCAGGTGGTAGATGCCGAGCAGGGCGGCAGTGCCGACGAGTCGCAGCATCGTGGCGAAGGCGGCGAGGACGAGGTCGCCGAGGATCAACAGCACGGCGAGGCCACCGGCGACCGCCAGCAGGAACACCAGCGGCCAGAGCAGCCCGCCGGCGGCGTCGGAGGTCGAGGCGGCCGCCACTGGCACGCCCGACAGCTCAGGCGAGGATGCCGGCAGCGCGTCGAGGTCGGCGACCGCCATCTGCGCCTCGGACGAGCGGCCGGCGACGTCGAGGGAGACGACGGCGCGGGCGGCGTCGGAGGTCGAGGCGGCGGCGAACAGTTCGACGTCGGCGACGTGGTCGACCGCATCGGCCTCGGCCACCCAAGCCACCGTCACCTGGGGATCGATGCCGGTGGGGAAGGTGGCAACGATGCCCGAGGACCGGTCCCCGAACGTCTCGAGGTGGGCGGCCACCCGGGCCGGATCGCTGCCGTCGGCCAACGCGTCGGTGTCGAGCAGGGTCGACGACGGTGCCCGCAGTGCGAACAGGCCGAACCCGAGCAGGAAGCAGGTGAAACCGGCGAGCGCAGCGACCGGGACGTCGCGCCCGTCGGGCACGAAGGAGCCGATCAGTCGGTACTCGTCGCGGGCGTCGAGCGCCGGCATCGCCGAGAGCATGGCGGGCAGGCCGCCCAGGGTGACCAGGGCGGCCGACAGGCCACCGGCGGCGACGACCGATGCCGGTGTGCGGCCAGGGTCGATCGCCTCCAACAGGAGCGCCGCACCGGCGATACCGCCGAACAGCAACGCCACCTCGGGAGCGAGGTGACGGACGGCGCCCTCGATGGCGGCGGCCGGGTCGTCGAAGGTCCGACTGCGGAACCAGTCGAGGAGCCGGAAGGCGAAGACGGTCGACACGAGGAGGGCGACGAGCACGCCGGGCACGGCGGTGGCCCCGAGGGTGCCGTCGAAGGTTCCCGCCATGCGGGCGCCGAGCAGACCGCCCAGGGCGGTCGACAGGGTGATGGTGAGGCCGATGGCGAGGCCGACCCGCCATCCGAACGCAGCGGCGATCAGCACGGCGACGAGGGCGACCACCGGGCCGACGGCCACCAACAGACCACGGTTGATGCCGTCGAGCAGGGCCTGGTCGGCCGGCAGGCGTCCGCCGACCGAGAGGCTGGCGTCGGGCAGGACGGCGGCGACGGTTCGCTCGACCCGGTCGACCGCGCCAACGGGTGCATCGTCGGCGAGCACGACATCGATCGAGAGCCGACCATCGGTCACGATCCGGGTCGAGACGTGGTCGACGCCGGTGAGCTGTTCGATCGCCGGAAGGGCCGCGAGGTCGATCCGGGTGTCGGTCGGGGCGACCCCGGCGACGGTGACCGAGACGTCGGGGAGGTCATCGACGTCGTAGACCTCGCCGGGGAAGACCTGGGTGACGTCCGGCCGCGGTCCGTCGACGGCGGCCATGGCCGTTCCGGCCAGGAACAGAACCAACGTCGATCCGAGCAGCACGAACACGAGACGTCGCGCGGCAGCCGGCCACGTCGCCGCGAACACTGGGGTTGGAAGCACGAGCACACCTCTCGGCACCAACTCCACCCGCTGCGTAGCGTAGCAAGCACCGAGCGTGGCGTGTGGATGTCGCGAAGATCGATCGTTGTAGGCTCCGCTCCGCAGGGCGACACACGTCGCCGCAGCTCACCGCGAAAGGGCGATTTCGATGGCCAACAGCATGCTCAACGATCTGGTCGGACGACTCGGGGACGGAGGAGTCGCGCAGATCGCCTCGTCGCTCGGGGCCGATCAGGGCACCACCCGGTCGGCGATCGAACAAGCCCTTCCCGCCTTGCTCGGCGGGCTGGCCGGCAACGCCAAGAGCCCGGGTGGGGCCGATGCCCTCTCGAGCGCCCTCGACGACCACAGCGGCTCGGTCTTCGATCAGCTCGGCGGGCTGCTCGGTTCGGGCGGCGGCGACGGAGCGAAGATCCTGGGCCATGTCCTCGGCGGCAAGCAGGGCGCCGTCGAGCAGAAGCTGGCCGGCAACAGCGGCCTCGACCTCGGTTCGATCTCCAAGCTTCTGCCGATCCTCGCTCCCCTCGTGATGGGGTACCTCGGCGATCGCAAGAAGAGCGACGGCCTCGACGCCGGCGGTCTCGGCTCGTTGCTCGGTACCGAGCGTCGCCAGGCCGAGGCGACGTCGCCCGGGCTCGGCGGCCTGGCGTCGATCCTCGACAGCGACGGCGACGGTTCGATCGTCGACGACGTGATCGACCTGACCAAGGGCGGAGGCTCCAAGGGCGGCATCGGCTCCATCCTCGGCAGACTGCTCCGCCGCTGATGCTCGCCCCCACCCTCGACACGCTCCGCATCTTCCTCCACGTCCTCGCCGCCTCGGTCTGGGTCGGGGGCCAGTTCGTGCTCGCCGGCGTCGTGCCCGGGCTGCGAGCGGTCGGCCCCGAGGCCACCAAGGCGGCGGCCAACGGGTTCGCCAGGGTGGCGTGGCCGGCCTACGCCCTCACCTGGGTGACCGGCATCTGGAACCTGTTGAGCGTCGAGGGTTCGTCGACCACGGCGTACCACATGACGTTGGGCGTCAAGATCCTGCTCGTGGTGGTGGCCGGTGCGGCCGCAGCGGTCCACTCGATGACCCCGAAGCGATCCCTGATGGCGCTGACCGGAGCCCTCGGCGGGATCGCTGCCCCCGTCATCCTCTTCCTCGGGGTCCTGCTCACACGATCCGGTTGAACCACCGTCGGCCGGAACCATCGTCGGCCGGAAACACCGGCAGGCTGAGATGGTTTTGGTGCGACCGGCCGTCTCGGGTAAGCCTGAGGCCATGTCGATCGACCCCAACCTCCCCGTCATCGTCGGCGTCGGCCAGTGCAGCCAGCGCCCCGACGATCCCGCCGACGCCCTCGAGACCATCGCCCTGATGGAACAGGCCGCCCGGGTGGCGGCCGACGACGCCGGCGCACCGAACCTGTTGGCGTCGCTCGACCTGGTGTCGGTCGTCTACGGGGCCTGGCGCTACTCCGATCCGGGCCGGCTGCTGGCCCGCTCGTTCGGCGCCGACGACGCCACCACCCAGCTGTCGTTCCACGGCGGCAACACGCCCCAGGCGATGGTCAACTCGGTCGCCCGCTCGATCCAGGCCGGCGAGTTGGGTTCAGCCCTGATCGTCGGCGGGGAAACGATCTGGAGCCGTCGTCGACAACGTGCCCAAGGCGTCGATCGCAAGGTGACCGACGCGGAGGTCGGCGAACCCGACCGNNCCGATCAACTTCTACCCGTTGTTCGAGAGCGCGATCCGAGCCGACAACGGCGAGGGCCTCGACGAGCACCGCACCCGCATCTCGGAGCTGTGGGCCGGGTTCAACGCCGTGGCCGTCGACAACCCCCACGCCTGGCTGCGCACGCCGATGACGGCCGAGGAGATCCGCGACGCCTCCCCGACCAACCGCATGGTCGGCTTCCCCTACACCAAGGCCCTCAACTCCAACTGGGACCTCGACCAGGCCGCCGCCCTGCTCGTGTGTTCGGTCGGGGCCGCCCAGGCCGCGGGCATCCCCACCGAGCGGTGGGTGTTCCCCCTCGCCGGCACCGACGCTCACGACACACCGCTCGTGTCGAACCGAGTCGATCTCCATTCCTCGCCCGCCATCCGGTTCGCTGGGAAGCGCTTGTTCGAGCTGTCCGGGGTGACGATCGACGACGTCGGCCCGGTCGACGTCTATTCGTGCTTCCCGTCTGCCGTGCAGATCGCGTGCGCTGAACTCGGGCTTTCGCTCGATCGTCAGCTCACCGTCACCGGCGGCCTCCCCTTCGCGGGCGGGCCGCTCAACAACTACGTGACCCACTCGATCGCCGCGATGTGCGACGTGCTGCGCTCCGGCACCGACGGCCCGGCGCTCGTGACCGCCAACGGCGGCTACATCACCAAGCACGCCCTCGGGCTCTACGACACCTCGCCGCCCGAGGGCGGCTTCGTGTGGGCCGACGTACAGGAAGAGGTCGACGCCGCCGGATCGACGCCGCTCGACGAGGGCTACGCCGGGCCGGGCACGATCGAGGCC
>JAWSVN010000144.1:0-10184 GCA_033851875.1 Acidimicrobiales bacterium | reverse complement strand
CCGTTCGGCACCGGCAGCCGACCGCTCGACCTGCACCGGCCGTTCCGGGCGGGCGAACGCATCCCGGTCGCCATGACCCTTCCGATGTGGGCGCCGCTGACCGTGGTGACGCCCGGCGCCTCCGCCCGGTGGGAGTTCTCGGTCAGCGACTCGATGGACGGCACCGACGGCCGGAGCGCCGACTTCCAGGTCGACGCGCCACCGCCGACGGTGCCGATCGAGGAGCGTCTCGCTCCGGCCCATCGGCGAGCGCTGGCCGAGGCTCGTGAGCCCGCCCCGATGGCCGTCGGCGCGACCATCGCGTTCATCGTCGGGGCGACGCTCGCGCTGTGGCTCGCCTTCCACGCCGTGCGGATGCTGCTCGACGGCAGCGGCGCGGCGATGATCCCGCTCTTCGCTGCCCTGGTCGTGGCCCGACCGGTCGTGTGGAGTGTGCGGCGTCCGGGCGGCCCCATCCCGCGGCTCCTGGCGCCGAGATTCGATTCGTCGGTCGCCGTCCGGCCGGGGGAGCCGGTGGCGGTCGCGTGGCGACGAGCCTCGTGGGCCGAGGTCGGCGAGCGACCGGTGGTGGTCGGACTCCGTCGGCGAACGCTGTCCGGCGCCGGTGAGCGGCAGGTCGACTGGCAGGCCTGGTTCGACGCGTCGACGCCGACCGGCATCGCTCATCTGGAGGTGCCCGCCGACGCCGTGCCGACCCGCTACGTCGGTCGCGGAGCGATCGGCAGCACCTGGTGGGAGGTCGTGTTGCACTGCCGGCGAACACAGAGGGACCTAGCGGTCCTCGAGGTCGCCGTGGTCGGCGACGGCGGCGTGATCGGCGCGTTCGACGCCATCGTCGACGCCCCACCGGCGGCCACGCTCGAGTCGCTCCTCAAGGGCGGCGCCGAGCGCGCCGATTGACCATCGTGCTCGAACCGACCATCGCGGAACGCGCTCGGACAGCCGCTGCGGCTGCCCGACACGGGATCCTGGCGACACTCGACGTCGACGGCCGACCGGTGGTGAGCCCCGTACCGGTCGTCGCCGACGGGGCCGGCTTTCCGGTCGCGGTCCTCTCCAAGCTGGCGACCCACTCCGAGCGGGCGACCCAGGACCACCGGGCGTCGATCTCGTTGGGCGACCGCCTCCTCCTCCAGGGCGACCTCGAGCCGGTCCCCGGCATTCAGCAACACGAACTCACCCCCGCCTTCGTCCACACCCATCCGGAGCTGCAGGCCCAGGTCGAGTCCCTCGACTTCTCGTGGTGGAGGCTCGTGCCGAGCCGGGTGCGCTGGTTCGACGACGACGGCGTCGAACGCTGGCTGCGACCCGAGGATCTGGCGGGCGCCGCCCCCGACCCGTTGCTCGACCTCGGCCCGACCCTCATGGCCGATGTGGCCGACCGGCTCGGCGACGAGCTGATCCTGCTGTGCAAGGCCCTCGCCGGGCGCTGGCTGGCCACGTCGGCGACCCTGGTCGGGCTCGACCGTTACGGGCTCGTCGCACTGGTCGACGAGCCGGGCTCGCGCCGGCCTGCCAGGATCCCGTTCCCCGATCGCCTCGACGAGGCCGCCGACGTCCACGCCGCGGTCGGCGCCCTGGTGCGCGCCGCTCGATCGGCTCCGTCGGCAGAGCGTCCCTCGAGCGGATTCGTATCGACACCGAGCCGGCCGCCGAAGCCGGACGTCTCGCCCGACGAACTCCTAGCGGCTCTCGCCGCCGACGCGGGCCTGTTGGACCCCGTAGAAGGCGATGGCGGCGGCGACGCCGGCGTTGAGGGAGTCGACGGCGCCGCTCATCGGGATGCGGACGAGCCGATCGCCGGCGAGGCCGTCGCCGTCGGGTCGTCGGAGGTGCCCGCCGAGTTCCTGTGGGGCGGTCCCGTCGAGCAGGCGCCGGCCGTCGTGCCCCAGCGTTCCCTCTTCGACAGCCTCGAGCAGGCCGGCCGTGAGGCCGGGACCCTCGGCACCGACGATGATGGCGACCCGATCGTCGGGGCCGACGACGAGCTCGTCGAGGGCGACCGCGTGCTCGCCGGGGGTGAGGGCGAGGAGGCGGAATCCGTGACGCCGGAGCACGTCGAGGCCGCCGGGTAGCGGCTCGAGCCGGGCGTGGGGCATCACGTAGGCCTCACCCATCGAGACCCGCCCGCAGCGTCGATAGAGCGGATCGCAGCATTGCGGGTCGATCAGGAGCCCGTCGACCCCGAGCGCCGCGGCCGAGCGCAGGATCACGCCGAGGTTTGTCGGATTGTTGATCCCCTCGGCCACCAACACCGTGCGGATCGGGCGCCCATCGGGGTGTCGGCCGGCCAGGAGCTCGTCCGGGGTCGGGACCGCCCGCCGTCGGAAGCAGGCCAGCATCCCTCGGTGGAGGTGGTAGCCGGTGATCCGCTGCAACACCTCGGGCCCGGCGGCGTAGACGGGGACGTCGGGCCCGACGGCGTCGGGGAGCGGCTTGGAACGCTTGCCGTCGATCAGGACCGAGACCAGGTCGTAACCGGCATTGAGTGCCCGGTCGACCACCAGATCGCCTTCGGCCATGAACAGACCAGCCATGTCGCCGCCCTCGGCCTCACGCCGACGTCGCAGGACATGATCCCGCAAACCCTGGAACACCTCGATGCGTTCGTCGGCCGGGTCGTCGATCTTGATGGCGCTCAGGGCCTCGACCGCCAGGTAGTCGTCGCGAGGCAGATCGCGGGTGCGGGTCTTGGCGTCGGGCGAGGCGGGCGACGGGGGACGCTTCACCGCACCAACGCTAGCGATGCGCTAGCCTCCACCGTCGACTGTTCGCGCGCTGCCGCTCGTTCACTGCCGCAGCCTGCCGCTCCTGGAGGAACCCCCTGATGAAGGCCGTCGTCATCTACGAGAGCCTCACCGGCAACACCCGCAAGGCCGGCGAGCTGATCGCCGCCGGTCTCGAGGCCGAGGGCATCGAGACCGTGGCGTGTTCGACCAAGGCGATCGACCTCCAGGCCCTGTCGGATGCGGACCTGGTCGTGCTCGGCACCTGGGTCGACGGCCTGTTCTTCTTCGGACAGCGTCCCGGTGGCTCGGGCCGGCTCAACAAGCTGCCCGTGCTCGAGGGCAAGCAGGTCGCCGTCTACGTGACCTACGCACTCGACAAGGGCAAGACGCTCTCGAAGCTCACGGCCCTGGTCGAGAACCGGCTCGGCGGTGAGGTGATCGGCGGGCAGGCGATCCGGCGTGACCGGATCGCCGACCAGTCCGCCGACTTCGTGGCCCGTCTCGCCGGCGCCGCCGACAAGCTGGCCAGCGCCTGATCGGCCGCCCGGCATCGCCGGGAACATCAGCAGGCGGCATCGCAGGAGGGGCGATGGAAACCAACGGCCAACCGACGTACCTGATCTGGGCCCGCGATACGTCGCGCTCGTCACGGCGATGGGTCGTCTGGTGCAGCGTCGCTGCTGCCGCGCTCTGCGGGTTCGGCGCGTTCGCGGCCTACATGGCCGAGGATCCCGGCCAGATCAGCACCTTCCTCGGCCTCGGCGCCATCCTGATCGGGCTGCTCTGGTCGATCCCGGCGATCTATGACTGGACGAAACGCCGCAACCCCGAGATCCACACGGTCGGCCGCGAGCTGGTGTGGTCGAAGAAGCGGGTCCCCATCGACGCGGTCGAGACCTTCGAGGTCCGGGAGAACGTGACCCACGGCTACAACGGCACGACGCACTACCGCATGGCCGTGACGATCTGTGAGTTCTCGCTGATCGACGGCTCGAAGGAGGCGTTCGCCTTCCCGAACCTGCCGGGCGACGAACGAGCGACCCTCGCCGGATCGCTCGACCAGATCCTGCCCGGACGCCGGGTCCAGCACGGCGCCCTCTGAGCGGCCAGACCGGAGCGAGGCGGCAGGGCCTCAACCCGGGTAGGCGACCCCGGCCAGCTCGGCGATGATCTGGGCCACCCCGTGCTCGGCGTGGTGCGGGGCCCGCAGTGGCGAGGCGTCGAAGGCCCGGGGATGAGCGTTGGCCATCACGTAGCCGCGCCCGACCCAACGCAGCATCTCGAGATCGTTGGTGTGGTCACCGAAGGCGGCCGTCGCCGCCTGGTCCACCCCGAGCCGCCGACACAGCGCCTCGACCGCCGCCCCCTTGTTGGCCGACGAGTGGGTCACCTCGATGAAGCTGGCGCCCGACGTCGAGGCGCTGACCGTGGCGGGGATGTGGTCGACGAGGGCGTCGAGCAGGTCGGTGGCGATCAGCTCGACGTGGCCGACCAAGAGCTTCACGACCTCGGCGACCGCGATGTCGACCTCGCCGACCGGCCACGGGTTGTCCTCCTCGGGGACCGTCGCTTCTCGCGCCGCGCGGAAGGCCGGCGAGTCGAACCGGTTCTCCGCGGTCTCCCACGCGTAGACCACACCGGGCACGTGGCGATCCAACGCCGACACGAACTCGGCCAGCTCGTCGCCCGGGAGCGACGTCCGCTCGATCACCTCGCCCGCCGGCACGTCGAACAGGGTCGCCCCGTTCGAACAGAGGGCGTAGGGCACCGACCCGTCGTCGAGACCGGCGTCGACGAGGAGTTCGGCGGCGCTCCAGTGGTTGCGGCCCGTGGCGACCACCACGGTCACTCCGGCGTCGGCGGCCCGGCGAACCACGTCGGCCGTCACCGGGTGGATCACCCGCTCGGGGGTGAGCAACGTGCCGTCCATGTCGGACGCGACGAAGGTGACGGGCAGGGACTGATCGGCGGGCGCCATGAAGGCGACCCTAGTGGCGGGGCCGGGACGATCCGCGGCGATTGTCGCGGGGTTCACCACCGCCCGGTTGGCTTCGCTACGGTCCACCGAGTGCCTCCGACGACACGTCCCCGCCTCCTGGTGCTGATGGGTTCGGGCGAGACCGCCCCGACGATGATCAAGCCCCATCGGGCCATCTTCGATCGACTCGGTGACGGCCCGGTCGACGCCGTCATGCTCGAGACGCCGTTCTCGTTCCAGGAGAACCGGCACGAGTTGGTCGAGCGCACGCTGCAGTACTTCGATCAGACGATCGGCCGCGAGGTCCGGGCGTCGGGACTGGGTCGAAGCGACACCGGCGACACCGTGGCGATCGAGCGCGCGGTCGCCGCGATCCGCGGCGCCGACTGGGTGTTCGCCGGCCCCGGCAGCCCGTCGTTCACGCTCCGCCAGTGGGCCGACACGCCGGTTCCCGAGACCCTCGCCGAGAAGTTGGCGAGCGGGGGAGCGGTGGTCTTCTCCAGCGCCGCAGCGCTCACGCTCGGGGTGAAGACCGTGCCGGTGTACGAGGTCTACAAGGTCGGCGCCGACCCGTTCTGGCTCGACGGCCTCGACCTCCTCAGCGAGTTCGGGCTGCCGGTCAGCGTCATCCCCCACTACGACAACAACGAGGGTCAGACCCACGACACGTCGAAGTGCTACCTGGGGGAGACCCGGCTCGCCCGCATCGAGCCCGACCTCCCCGACGGCACCTTCATCCTCGGCGTCGACGAACACACCGGCGTCGTGCTCGACCTCGACCGCGACACCGCCGAGGTGTTCGGCAAGGGCGTGATCACCCTCCGCCGCGACGGCGAGTCGGTCGAGATCCCCGCGGGAGAGACGGTGCCGATCGACGTCCTGCGCAACGCCGGCGAGACCGCGACCTCGACGTCGGTGGCTCCGGCGTCGCAACCATCGGCCGACGCGACGGACGACGCCAACGGTTCGACCGACGACGCCACCGACGATGCGGCGCCTGCCACCCTCGGCGACGTCGTGCGGCCGCTCGAGGCCGCCTTCGACGCCTCGCTCGCCGCCGGCGACGCCGACGGCTGTGTGCGGGCGGTGCTCGATCTCGAGCAGGCGATGCTCGACTGGTCTGCCGACACCGGCCTCAACGCCGACATGCGTCACGCCAGGACCGCCCTGCGGTCGATGATCGTTCGTCTCGGTGGCGCTGCGACCGACGGGCTGCGCGATCCACGCGAGGTCGTGGGGCCTGTCGTCGGCGTGGTGCTCGCCCTGCGCAAGGCGGTGCGCGACGAGAAGCGCTACGACCTGAGCGACCTCCTGCGCGACGAGCTCGCCACGGTCGGCATCGAGGTGCGCGACACCCCCGAGGGCGTCGAGTGGGTGCTCCACGACGCCACCGAGTGACGGTTGCTGGCACACTGACCCGGTGACCGCCTCGACACCTCCTCGCGTCGCCCTCGAATCCACGATCTTCAGCCACCTCGGTCTGCCGTCCCCGGCCAACCGGGAGGCCCTCGATCGCTGCGTCGCCGCCGTGCGCGCCGGTGGGGCCGAGCCGGCGCTGACCGCCGTCATCGACGGCGAGCCGACCGTCGGGGTCGACCTCGAGCTCGGCGACCGCATCTGCGGACCGGCCCACAAGGTGGCCGCCCGCGACCTCGCCGTCGCCGCCGCCCAGGGGTGGGACTACGGGGCCACGACCGTGTCGGCGTCGGTCACGCTGGCCGCGTCGGCCGGCATCGAGGTGTTCGCCACCGGCGGCATCGGTGGTGTCCACCGGGGCTGGGCCGACACCGGCGACATCAGCGCCGACCTGGGAGCGATCGCACGCTGGCCGGTCGTGACGGTGTCGGCCGGCGCCAAGATCTTCCTCGACCTGGCGGCCACCCTCGAGCGACTCGAGACCGACAGCGTGCCGGTCCTCGGCTGGCGCTGCGACGAGTTCCCGGCCTTCCACGCACGCTCCAGCGGGCTACCGGTCCCGCACCGGGTGGAGACCGCTGCCGAGGTGGCGGCGATCGCCCGAGCCCACTGGCGCCTCGGCGGCGGCGGGATCCTCGTGGTGGCCCCGGTGCCCGAGGCGCACGCCCTCGCCCCCGAACCGCTCGCCGCGGCCGTCGAGACCGCCCTCGTGGCCGCCGACGACGCGGGCGTGACCGGGCCGGCCGTCACCCCGGCCGTGCTCGCCGCACTCGCTGCTGCCACCGACGGCGACAGCGTGCCGACGAACCTCGCCCTGGCCGAACACAATGCGTCGGTCGCCGCCGAGATCGCGGTCGCCCTCGCCTCCGGCTGACGGCGCCGACGCCGATGGCCTCGCTCCGTAACCTTCACCCCTACGCTCTCCGGGCCGACCTGATCGCCGCGGCCCACCACTGGTTCACCACCCGAGCGGCGATCTGCGCCGGCAGCCGCCGGGCCGACCGGTTCGCCGCGTTCGGCGAGGGCGCCGTGATGTGTTTCCCGCCGGCGGCCCTCTACGGGGAGTCGGCGATCCGGGTGGGCGCCGACACCCTGATCGGCCCCTACGTCTCGCTCAGCGCCGGGATGGCGCCGGGACAGCCGCTGATCAACGATCGGATCGTCCAGATCGGTGAGCGGTGCCTGATCGGCCGCTTCTCGAGCATCGTCGGGCACCTCGAGGTCGTCATCGAGGACGACGTCTTCTTCGGCCCGAACGTCTACGTCACCGACCAGAACCACGCGACGGCCGACCCGACGCTCCCGATCGGACGCCAGAGCGCCCCTGAGCGGGCGGTCCGGATCGGTCGGGGTTCGTGGCTGGGCGCCAATGTCGTCGTGCTGCCCGGGGTGACGATCGGTGCGGGCGTCGCCGTCGGGGCCGGGTCGGTGGTCACCACCGACCTGCCAGATCGAACCCTCGCCGTCGGCTCACCGGCTCGGGTGGTGCGGGACCTGGATCGAGACGAGTCGACCGCCGACGCCGCTCAGGACCGCGTCGTTCAGGGGATGAGCGCCCACGAGGCGTAGAGCGGGGCGAAGAGCGTCAACCCGATCGACAGCGTCGGCAGGACGATGAACGACAGCCGAAGAGCGGCTGGTTCGTTCCACGGCCCCTCGTTCGGTGTCAGGCGCCGCTCGAAGTAGCGGATGACGACGAGCCAGGCGAGCAGGATGAGCGCGGCCAGCGTGAGGGTGATGTGCGTGGCCGCCCAGAAGATCGCGGCAGCCAGATACCCGAGGGTTCCAATCCACTGCATGCGCTACCCATCGGTCGCTCGACGTGGCCGATGAGTCCGCGGAGTCGGGACGGGCCGAACGATTCAGAGACCGACCTCTTCGGCGCTGACGGCGAAGGTGTCGCAGGCCTCGGGGTTGCCCGTCTGGTAGCCGGTCATGAACCAGTTCTGGCGCGCCTCGGCCGAGCCGTGGGTCCAGTTGTGGGGGTTGGACTGGCCGCCCATCATCTCGGCGATCGAGTCGTCACCGACCGCCTCGGCGGCCCGCAGACCCTCCTGGAGGTCGCCCATCTCGATGATCGCGGTGCCGTCGGAGTTGGTTCGTTCGGCTGCCGAGTGGGCCCACACGCCGGCGAAGCAGTCGGCCTGGAGTTCCTGGCGGACCGACAACTCGTTGGACGAGGAGGGCTGCTCGCTCTTGAGACGCCGGACCTGGTCGCTGATCCCGGCGACCGACTGGATGTGATGGCCGACCTCGTGGGCGATGACGTAGGCCTGGGCGAAGTCGCCGGGCGCACCGAAGCGACGCTTCAGCTCGTCGAAGAACGACAGGTCGATGTAGACCTTGTTGTCGCCCGGCGCCGGGCAGTAGAAGGGCCCGACCGCCGAGGTAGCGGGGCCGCAGCCGGTGTTCACCTGCCCGTCGAAGACGACGATCGTGGTGAACTCGTAGCTGAGCCCGGCCCGGTCGAAGATCTCGGACCACACGTCCTGGGTGTCGTCCATGAGTGCGCCCAGGTACTCGATCGTGTCGGCGTCGGGATCGACGACCCCGCTCGAGCCGGCATCGACCGGCGCCTCGGCGTCGAAGCCGGTCGACTCGATCGCGAACCCGCCGCCACCGCCGCCACCGGAGAGGTCGACCCCGAACAGCAGCCCGAGGACGACGATCAGGATGCCGCCGAGGCCACCGCCGGCCTTGCCGAGCGAGATGCCACCGCCGCCGCGACCCATCGACCGGCGGCCGCCCTGGCCGCGCCGGTCCTCCACGTACTTGCGCCCCTCGCGCTTGGCCTGCTCGTCGAATCTGACCACGACTGCCCCGTTCGAATCGCCCGATCGACCCCGGCGGTGCGCCGAGAGTCACGGCCGTCACCCTAACTCCTGGGACTCGCCGATTCCCCGTCCCGGCTACGGTGCAGCAATGCCGCCGATCACCGATCCTGCCCCTGCGAGCACCGGCCCGTCGGGCCCCGACGTGGCGCTCGCCACCGAGCTCCTCGACCCGGCGGCGCGGGACCATTCGGTCGAGCGGTTCCGTGATGCCGGCATCCGGCTCCCGACCTTCGCCGAGCTGCGCGACCCCTCGACGATCGACCCCGAGATCGTCGAGACGCTCGAGGCCGTCGACCGCAACGTGCCCGACGCCCGCAACCTGTTCCGGGTTCACTGGTACAACCGGTGGCAGCGATCCGGCTTCACCGACGTGCCCGATCACATCGAGCTGCCGCCGGCGCTGACCGGCGTGCCGGCCCGGATCGTGCTCGCCCTCGGCGACCGGTTCCCGATGATCACGGCCCACAAGGTGCTTGCGGCCTACTCGTGCCTGGCGCCCCGGATCGTCACCGGCAGCTTCGATCCGACCGTGCACCGGGCGATCTGGCCGTCGACCGGCAACTACGCCCGAGGCGGTGTGGCGATCAGCCGCATCATGGAGAGCCACGGCGTCGCCGTGCTCCCCGCCGGCATGAGCCAGGAACGGTTCGACTGGCTCGACCGGTGGACCCTCGACCCGTCGACCGACATCATCCGCACGCCCGGCACCGAGTCGAACGTCAAGGAGATCTACGACGCCTGCATCGAGCTCGACAAGGATCCCAACACGGTCGTCATCAACCAGTTCTGCGAGTTCGCCAACTACCTCGGCCACCGCACGATCACGGGCCCGGCCCTGGCCGACGTGTTCGAGTCCGTCACCGCGTCGCGACCGGGGACCCTCCGGGCCTTCGTGTCGGCTACCGGCTCGGCCGGCACCATCGCCGCCGGCGACCACCTCAAGGAGCGCTACGGCGCCGAGATCGTGGCGGCCGAAGCCCTCGAGTGCCCGACGATGCTCGAGAACGGATTCGGCGAGCACAACATCCAGGGCATCGGCGACAAGCACATCCCGCTGATCCACAACGTGATGAACACCGACGTGGTCACGGCGATCAGCGACCAGGTGACCGACCAGCTCGACGTGCTGTTCCAGACCGAGACCGGACGTGCCTACCTCACCGGCGAGCTCGGGCTCGATCCGGAGTTCGTGGCCACCCTGGCCCACCTCGGCTACTCGTCGATCTG
>JAWSVN010000143.1:0-15509 GCA_033851875.1 Acidimicrobiales bacterium | reverse complement strand
CCCGCTGGACCTTCGAGGTCGACCGAGGCGATGGCACGACGGCGACCGAGGCCTGGCTGCTCACCGAGGCCGGCACCGAACGCAAGGCCGGGGTGTGGTCGGTGGCCGGCGACCCCGACGCCCAGCCGCCCCTCGACGACCTCGGTCCCGAGGCCGCCGGGATCACGCTCGACGTCCTGGCCGGACGCCTCGGCGAAGGGCGTCGGCTCCACGGTCTGCTGCGGACCCAGGGCGTAGTCGCCGGGCTCGGTCGGATGCTGACGAACGAGATCCTCCACGAGGCCGGGCTGTCCCCCTTCGCCACCGCCAACAAACTCGACGACACCGAGATCGCCCGTCTCCACGAGGCGATGCGTTCGACGATCGAGCGAGCCCTCGAGCACGAGCGAACGCTCGACGACATCGGCAAGAGCGCCGATCGACCGTCGCGAACCCACAACCGGGCCGGTGAGGCGTGCCCCGGTCGGGACGGGGTCACCCCGTGCGGCGACGAGATCCGCACCGTGACCTACCGCAGCTACACGGTCTACTACTGCCCCACGTGCCAGACCGGCGGCAAGGTGCTGGCCGACAACACGACGTCGAAGTTCCTGAAGTAGCCCGACACTCCCGGCCCTCCGCCGCCNNGGGTCCAAGGCTGCGAAGGCGATCCGGGTCGACGCGGCGTCGGTCGCTCACCGGCCGCCGGGTTTGCCGGCGGCGTAGGTCGCAGCATCGATCGGCGTGGCATGTCCGAGAAGAACCTCGGAGTAGATGCGATGGCTGGTCGGCACCTCCTCCTCGGTCTTG
The DNA here is from genome assembly GCA_033851875.1 of Acidimicrobiales bacterium. Classification (GTDB taxonomy): domain Bacteria; phylum Actinomycetota; class Acidimicrobiia; order Acidimicrobiales; family SZUA-35; genus JAWSVN01. Next base: position 14,720 of record JAWSVN010000143.1, on the reverse strand, counting down.
CCGTAGAAGGTGATGAAGGCCCGTGTGTCGAACGCCGAGGAGTCCTCCCGCACCATGCACCGCTCCCACGGGTAGTCCCAGTACTGGTCTTCGGCTCGAACCCGGCGCGTCTCGCCGGTGCCGACGTCGCGGAACCAGACCTCGTCCGTCGGAGCCGCCGCCGCGATCTGCCGGGCCAACGACCAGCCGTCGGCCAGAGACCCATCGCCCGCCGCCCACTGCCCGAGTGCGGTCGCGAGAGAATCCCCCATCGGCGACCACGCCGACGCGTCGGCCGCCAGGCGCTCCAGGCCATCGAAGGAATCCCTGCGATCCGCAGCGGGCACGAGCTCGCCGGTGAACAACGATCCACGGTCACCGCCCGCCATCACGATCAGCACCACTCCAGCTCGACGCATGGTGACTTTTCTACCAGCGGGCAGGGGACGCAACGGGGTCACCACCCGCGACATCGGGTCGATCACAGGGCGTCAGACGACGCGACAGCGACCCAACGCCGAGCGGCCGGATGGGGCGCTGGCGTTGGGTCGCTGTGAGGTCGCTGGGGGCCGTGAGACTGACCCAATCCCCGGAAACCGCGGCCGAGCGGGGTGCGGGCGGCGAGTTGGACGGGGTGGGGCAGCGGGGTGGGCCCCGGCGGGTCAGATGAGGCCGAGTTCCTTGACGGTGTCGCGCTCGGCGACCAGCTCGTCCCAGCTGGCCTGCATGCGGGTCTGGCTGAACTCGTTGATCTCGAGACCCTGGACGATCGAGAAGTCGCCGCCGGCGCAGGTGGCCGGCACCGAGGTGACGATGCCCTCGGGGGCGCCATAGGAACCGTCGGAGATGACCGACATCGAGACCCAGTCACCCTCGGGGGTGCCGAGCGCCCAGTCACGAACGTGGTCGATCGCGGCGTTGGCGGCCGACGCGGCCGAGCTGGCGCCACGGGCCTCGATGATGGCGGCGCCACGCTTGGCGACCGTCGGGATGTAGGTGTCGGCCAGCCAGGCCTCGTCGTTGACGAGTTCGGCGGCGTTCTGCCCGTTGACCTCGCAGTGGAACAGGTCCGGGTACTGCGTGGTCGAGTGGTTGCCCCAGATCGTCATCTTCTTGATGTCGTTGATCGAGGTACCGGTCTTCGCCGCCAGCTGGCTGAGCGCACGGTTGTGGTCGAGGCGGGTCATCGCCTGGATCTGACGCGGGTCGATGTCGGGGGCGTTGGACAGCGCGATCAGGGCGTTGGTGTTGGCCGGGTTGCCCACGACGAGGGCCTTGATGTCCTTCGACGCCGAGTCGTTGATCGCCTTGCCCTGCGGACCGAAGATGCCGCCGTTGGCCTGGAGGAGATCGGCGCGCTCCATGCCGGCCTTGCGGGGCATGGCGCCCACGAGCAGGGCGTAGTCGGCGTCGCCGAAGGCCACGTTGGCGTCGTCGGTCTGGACCATGCCGGCGAGCAGCGGGAAGGCGCAGTCGTCGAGCTCCATGGCCACGCCCTCGAGGGCGCCGAGGGCCGGGGTGATCTCGAGCATCTGCAGGATGACGGGCTGGTCCGGCCCGAGCATCTCGCCAGAGGCGATACGGAAGAGCATGGAGTAACCGATCTGACCGGCGGCGCCGGTGACGGTTACGCGAACGGGGGCTTTGCTCACAGCCTGACTCCTTGATGGTGGGTCTCGTGGCCGCGTCGCACGAGTGAACAGCGGGGGCGCGACCGCGGAGCATCGTACCCGAGGGCGGGGGACGGGAGAATTTGTGGGGTCGACGAGCACGGACCCCGTCGCTCGGGGCACGATGGAGCCATCTGGTCGCGGCGGCCGGCAAGGAGGAATGACCGTTGGAGCAGGCATCGCCCGACTGCAACACGGCGATCGGCAGCGCAGCCCTCACGGTGATCGACCGGGTCGGGCTCTTCGGCCTGGAACCCCACCTCGTCGCGGCCGAACTCGGCAGCGCCGAGGCGTCGGCAGCCGCCGCCGCGGTGCCCGTCGACGCCCTGATCGACCTCGCCGTCGACGCCCTCTACGCCGAGGTCGAGCTCGAGCCGACCGCCGTGCGCTGGGCCGACCGGATCCGGTTCTACGCCCACTCGTTCCGCGGCGCGCTCCTGCGGCACCCCGAGCTGGCCTACTCGATCGCCACTCGGCCGGTCGTCTCGATGGCGTCGATCCGCCTGGCCGAACACGCCCTCGGCGAGCTCACCGCCGTCGGCTTCACCCCCACCCACGCCAATCGGGTCCTGCTGGTGTTGGTCAGCTTCGTCACCGGACACGCCCTCACCGAGATCGGCGCGTCCGACGCCCGCTACGGGGGCCACGACCCCGACGCCGTGGCCGACTTCCGCGGCTCGCTGTCGGTCGACGACGTACCCCTCGCCGCTCGCTCGGTCGGCGACGTCGACCGAGACGCGGAGTTCGAGCTCGGACTCGGCCTGTTGGTCGACGGTCTCGAACGACAGCTTCTCCACGCCGCGCCCTGAGCGCGCATCCGGACGGTGCGGCCGCTCAGCCGATCGACGACGTGTTGCCGACCCAGGCGGCGTGGAGCGCGCTGTAGGGGCCCCCGGCGTCGACGAGGTCGTCGTGGCTTCCCTGTTCGACCAAGCGGCCGGCGTCGAACACCAACACCAGGTCGGCCGCCTCCGCGGTGGCCAAGCGGTGGGCGATCGACACGAGGGTGCGGCCCTCGGCGAGGCGCCGGATCGCCGCGGTGAGGGCGGCATCGGTCTCGGGGTCGACCGCCGAGGTGGCCTCGTCGAGGATCAAGAGCCCGGGATCGGCGAGCGCGGCCCGCACGAGTGCGACCAGCTGACGTTCGCCGACCGACAGGGTGCCGCCGCGTTCGCCGACCGCCGAGGCCAGGCCATCGGGCAGCCGCTCGAGCCACCAGGTGAGACCCAGCCGTTCGAAGGCGGCCTCGATGTCGGCGTCGGTGGCGTCGGGGCGGCCGAACCGGATGTTGTCGCCCACGGTCGTATCGAAGAGGAACCCGTCCTGGGGCACCATGCGGACCGCCCGATGCCGGGCGTCGGGCCCGAGGTCGGCGATGTCGATCCCGCTGAACCGGATCCGGCCGGCGGTCGGGTCGGCCAGGCGACACAGCAGCTTGGCGAAGGTGGTCTTGCCCGATCCGGTCTCGCCCACGATGGCCACCGTCGCCCCGGCCGGCAGGGTGACGCCGACGTCGTGCAGCACCATCGGCCCGGCCCGGTAGGCGAAGTCGACCCCCTCGGCGACGACCTCGATCGCCCCGGCGGGCACGGTCGGCCCCTCGGCCGGCTCCACCAGATCGATCGGCTGATCGAGGAGGTCGAGGATCTTGCGCCAGCCGGCGACGGCCGTCTGGGTCTGGTCGAGGGTCTCGCCGAGCTCGGCGACGGGGCCGATCAGGAGCGTCACCAGGAACAGACAGGCCGTGAGCTCGCCGGCGTCGAGTCCCCAGCTGCCACGGAACCGGATGCCGAGCACGAGGGTGAGCGACAGGGCGATCGCTCCGAAGACGTCGCCAACGACGAAGACGGCCGCCATGTAGCGGTTGGCGACCAACCGGGCGCGATACCGATTGCCGATCGAGGTCGACAGTCGACGGCGTGCCGGCTCGTGTGCCCCGTAGGCCCGAATCACCGCCGAGCCGCTGACCGATTCGGCGAAGCCGGCGAGCATCTCACCGACGCGGGTGCGGAACTGGTCGTAGGCCCGGAGTTGACCCCGCTGCAACCAGCGCATCGCGGGGACCACCGGGGCGAAGCTCGCCAGCACGACCACGCCGATCTGCCACGAGTAGGCCACGAGGACGACGAAGGTGCCGATGATGACGGTCGGCTGGATCGCCCAGGAGTAGAGGCCCCAGTTGACGAAGCGGGCGAGCGCCTCGGCGTCGCTGGTCACCCTGGCGACGAGCACGCCGCGGCGTGATTCGGTGTGCTCGGCGATCGACATCGAGTGGATTCGCCGGAACGCCTCGGAGCGGAGATCGGCGATCGTCTCCTCCGCCCGCACCACCAAGCGGCGCTGGGTCGCCCACGACACGACGGCGCTGACCAGGATCACGACGGCGGCGACCGCCACCGTCGGCAGGACCCGACCGACGTCGATGCTGGCCTGCCCCTCGGCGATCTCGACATTCGCGATCGCCCGTTCCAACAACAAGGGAACCATCAACCGGCCGAGGGCCACCGACAGGCCCATCAGGAGGGTGACCACCAGCCCCTGCCGAAGCCGGGGGCTGCGACGCAATCCCCGGCGCAGGATCGACAGCGCGCCCTCGACCTCGGGTTGGCCCGCGGCGCGTCGTCGAGTCGGACGCTCTGGCTGACTCATGCCGACCGCTCCTCGTAGGCCCGGACCAGGGCGGCGTAGCCGGGCAACTCGAGTAGCTCGGCGTGGGTGCCGTCGCCGGCGGTGCGGCCGTGCTCGAGATAGACGACGCGGTTGGCGAGGGCGATCGTCGACAGCCGCTGGGCGACCACGATCGTGGTCATCTCGAGCTCGCGGCGGAGACCGTCGAGGATCTCCTTCTCGACGCGGGCATCGACCGCGCTGGTGGCGTCGTCGAGGATCAGCAACCGTGGTCGCCGCAGCAGCGCCCGGGCCAGGGCCACCCGCTGCCGCTGACCGCCCGACAGGGTCACGCCCCGCTCACCGACCACCGTGTCGAGGCCGTCGGGTAGGTCGTCGAGGAAGCGGCCGACCTGGGCCAGCTCGACCGCCCACGCGAGGTCGGCGGACGTCGCGCGACCCGAGAGGTCGATATTGGCGGCGAGGGTGTCGGCGAAGAGGAACGACTCCTGGAAGACCAGGGCGACGGCGTCGACCCGTTCGGTCTCCGCCAGCTCGTGCAGGGCGACCCCACCGAGGGCGACCGACCCGCTGGTCGGTGCCATCAGGCCGGCGACGAGGTGGCTGAGCGTCGACTTGCCACTGCCCGTCGAACCGACGACGGCGACGACCTCGCCGGCCGGCGCGCCGAAGTCGACGCCGTCGAGCACCCGACGATCATCGCCGGGGTAGCCGTAGGTGAGGCCCGTGACCGTCACCTGGAGCGGCCCGTCGGGCAAGCGAGCGGCGCCGCCGGCCTGGGTCGACGCCGGGTCGCGCCGTCCCGACGAGAAGACCCCGAGCAGCCGGTCGTGGGCCACCACCGACGGGGGCAGGCTCTCGAGGAAGTAGCCGAGGACCCGCATCGGGAACGCGAGGATCGAGAACAGCGCGGCGACCTGGACGAGCTCGCCCGGACGCATCGCACCGGCGTCGACGCGCCACAACCCGAGCCCCACCACCAGCACCGTGCCGAGGTTGGGCAGGGCGTCCATCACCGGCTCGAAGGCGGCCCGGATGAAGCCGACGCGGACCCGGCTGACCCGCAGCCGGTCGACGGCGGCGGCGAATCGCTCGCCCTCGGCCTCGGCCCGCCCCAGGGTCTTGACCACGAGGGCTCCGTCGAACGACTCGCTGGCGATCGCCGAGACCCGACCGACGTTGGCCTGGATCGCGGCCGCCGGCGCCTCGACCGTCCGGGAATAGACCTGATTGAGCACGGCGAGCGCCGGGAACACGGCGAACGCGACGAGCGCCATCACCACGTCGACGAGCCAAAGGCTGAGGGCGGCGAAGACGACGAGGAAGAGCACACCGACCGAGAAGGGCAGGGGATGCAGCACCTCGGTCGACACCTCGGTGTCGTTGTCGGCGTGGGCCAGCAGCTCGCCGGCCGACCGTTCCTGGTGCCAGGCGGTGGGGGCGGCCAGGTAGTGATCGGCCAGCTCGTGTCGGATCGATCGTTGCACCCGCTCGGCGGCCATGCCGGCGAAGTAGCGGCGCATCACGACCCCGCTCACCCGGAGCACGGTGACGGCCACCAGAGCGCCGACAGCGGCTGCGACCGGCACCGACTCGCCGGCGAACGCCGGGAGGACGATGTCGTCGGCGAAGCGGCCGAGCACGACCGTGGTGAGCACGGTGGCCCCGGCGAACAGGACCGCACCGGCCATCGCCACCGTGAACGGCCACGGGTGTCGGCGCACGTGACTGGCCACCACCCGCAGGCCACGGCGGGCGACCGAGGCGTCGGTTCCGGCACCGGTTCCGCTCACCGCGCCACGCTACCGCCGCCCCTTCGACCGACACCGTGAATTCCGACAAGCCCTCTTGCGCAGTGGTCGACGACCACCGAGGGGGCTGCCATGTCTGCGACGCGACACCTGGGGGTGAGATCCGACCACCGTTCGCGTCAGCGGCTGAGGAATGGTCCCCGATCCGACCGAGACACCCGACCCGCGGTCGTAGCCTCCCGCTCATGCGTTCCACCCTCCGCCACGCCGTCATGGCGTTGGTGCTCGCACTCACCACCGTCGCCGTCGCTCCCGCTGCGTCGGCACAGGTCGAGTCGGCATCGGCGCCCTCCGCCAGTCTCACCGACAGCAACTCCGTCGGTGCGATGCTCACCCGCCTCTACTACGCGTTCTTCGACCGGGCACCCGACGCCGGCGGCTACGCCTTCTGGCTGGACCAGGTGACCAACGGGCGACCGATCGCCGACGCCGCCGAGCAGTTCGCGGTGTCCGACGAGTTCGTCACCACCTACGGCACCCTCACCAACGCCGAGTTCATCGACCGGATCTACCAGAACGTACTCGACCGTGCCGGCGACGCCGGCGGCGTCACCTTCTGGCTCGGCGAGCTCGACAGCGGCAACCGCACCCGCGGCGAGGTGGTGCTCGGCATCAGCGACTCGGCCGAGTTCCGGGACCGCATCGAAGCCGTCTTCCCCGACACCCCGGTGATGCGCCTCTACTGCGCGTACTACCTGCGCATGCCCGACACCGGCGGCCGTGACTTCTGGCGCCAGCAGTACTCGTGGGGACTCCCCCTCAGCGAGATCTCCAACGAGTTCGCCCAGGCGCCCGAGTACACCGAGCGCTATGGCAACGTCACCAACCGTGACTTCGTGACGGCCATCTACGTCAATGTGCTCAACCGGGCCCCCGAGGCGGGCGGCCTCAGCTTCTGGAGCACCGCCCTCGACAACGACGCCTTCACCCGTGGTCAGGTGATGGTCGAGTTCTCCGAGTCGGACGAGTACAAGGACCGCTTCCCGCTCAGCGGCACCGAGTGCCCGGAGCAGACCTACGTGCTGCCCGACGCGTCGCCGACAGCGGCGAACGACGCCGCCAGCGTGCAGGTGTCGCAGTCGATCACGATCGATTGGGCCGGCAACGACACCCTCGTCGACAGCGCCGCCCTCGACAGCTTCGACGCCACCGGCACCCTCCTCGGCGGCGCGGTCACCGACAACGGCGACGGCACCTTCGGCTACGCCGCCCCCGGGACCGACGGCACCGACACCTTCACCTACACCGTCTGCGACGACGACCCGACCCCGTCCTGTTCGACGGCGACGGTCACCGTCGTGGTCAACCCGGTCAGCGACGGCACCGATCCCGACGCGGTGAACGACTCGGCGGCGGCCACCACCGCCACCGCCGTCGTCATCGACTGGGACGACAACGACGACCTCGTCGACGGCGCGACGCTGTCGAGCGTCGACCCCGCCAGCGCCCAGGGCGGCACCGTCACCGACAACGGCGACGGCACCTTCACCTACACCTCGGCCGCCGAGTTCGTCGGCACCGACACCTTCACCTACACGGTCTGCGACGACGACCCCGTGTGCGACATTGCCACCGTCACCGTCTCGGTGTCGAGTGGTGGAGCGCCGGCCGGACTGTCGTGCACCCTCTTCTTCACCCCGCCGAAGTTCGACGAGGGCGAGACCGAGCTCAACAACCGGTTCCTCTTCTACACGAAGTTCCTCGACTGCTACGAGACCTACGAGGCCTACGTCGGGAACAACGACCTGGTGATCGAGTTCTCCGACACCACGATCGGCGACATCTCGGTCAACCCGGTCCCCTACGACCCGATCGGCCACGACGTCGTCACCGACAACGCCGACTACCTGCCCGAGGGCCACAACCAGAACATCGTGGTCACCTCGACCGTCACCCTCTACATGGAGGAGGACAACGGCACGCCGGTGCCCACCCGCACGGCCCTCGTGACCATCGAGCACGTGGCCAACTACCGCATCTCGGATGGCTCGGGCACGGTGCCCGAGGATCAGTGGATCGGCATCAACGGCACCGAGACGATCACCTACCACGTCGACCCGACGAGCTGATCGCCTCGAGCACCCCTCGCCTGCGGCCCTGAAGGCCGCCGACGTCAACGGCCGTCGTGCTCCCGCCCCCAGGGGTAGGACACGGCGGCCGTCGTCGTGAGCCCGGCCAGCAACAGGATCAGGCCGATCAGTCCGAAGAACCGGGGGCCGTCCGAACCGGTGCGGGCGAGGTCGTCGGACAACACCCACAGATCGAGGTCGTCGATCGTCTGACCGAGGGCGACGGTCACGGTGAGCGCCGGTCCCGACTCGTGACCGTCGACCGAGGTGTGCACGGTGTAGGTCCCGGGCGGCAGCCCGACGAAGCGGTAGCGACCGTTGGCGTCGGCGACGGTCTGGGCCACCTGGGTACCGGCCGCGTCGTAGAGCCGCACGACGGCGTCGGGCTGCACTGGCTCGGCGCCACCGCGGGTGCCCGATTCGTCGTCGTCGTGCCAGACCGTGCCGGCGATCGAGCCGCCGGTGGTGAAGCCGAACGCCACGTCGACCGAGTCGCCACCGAAGGCGACCGGCGCCACGCTGCCGACGCTGGCCGTGATCGGCACCGACACGATGGCCACCGCCGGCGCCGTGCCGTCGAGCCCACCGTCGATGCCGGGCGTGCCGACCGACGACACCATGCCCTCGAGCGGCCCGCCCGGAGCGAAGTTGTCGGCAGCGACCTCGACCAGGTACGTGCCGGGGGCGAGGCGATCGAACCGGAAGGTACCGTCGGCGTCGGTCTCCGCGGTGGCGAGCACGGCGCCCGACACCGGGTCGAGGAGCCGCAAGGCCACCCCGGCGAACACCGGCTCGCCCGGGTCGACGACGCCGTCGCCGTCGAGGTCGGACCACACCGCGGAGGCCACCGAGGCGGTGGCCACGCCGACGTCGGCATCGGTCACGTCGGAGGTGCCGAGGATGACCGGCAACGGATCGGCGGTGGTCACCTGATAGCCGTCGAGGGGGCTGCCCTCGGCGAACGAGGCCGGGCCGATCTCGACCGAGTAGGAGCCGGGCACGAGCCCGGTGAAGACGTAGGCACCGTCGGTTCCGGTGGTGGTCAGGGCGACCACCGAACCCGTGCCGTCGAGCAGGCGGACCTCGACACCTTCGACGCCGGACTCGCCGGGGTCCTGGGTGCCCGAGGCGTCGTCGTCGAACCAGACCCGGTCGCCGATCGACAGCGAGATCACACCGAAGTCGACCGTGAGGTCGCCGTCGTGGTCGGCCGAGGGTCCGTGTCCGCCCGCCGGCACGTCGGTCTCGTCGCCGGCGCCTTCGGTCGGTTCGGTCGACGGCACCAGCACGACGATCGGGCTGACGACGCCGCTGGCGACCGGGTCGCCGCCGGGCTCGGAGCCGTCGTCGTCGCTGTCACCGCCGATCGGCAGCGGGGTCGAGGAGCGGAACCCGTCGAGCACGGCACCGGCGGCGAAGGCCGAGGCCGGGAGCCGCACCCGATAGGAGCCGGGGGTGAGTCCGTCGAAGCGGTAGTAGCCGCCCGCGTCGGTGGCCGTGGCGGCCACCAGGTTGCCGGCGTCGTCGAGCAGCTCGACCGGAACGGCAGCGATGCCGGACTCACCGGCGCCGAGGGTGCCGGAGTTGTCGACGTCGAGCCACACCCGGTTGCCGATCGCCATCGGCGGGGTCGGCACGAAGCCGAGATCGACGGTGGCGTTCTGCGCGGCGTCGACGTGGGGGGCCACCGCCGACTCCGACTCGCCGGTCGGTTCGGTGCCGTAGGCCAGCGTGACCGCAGCGGTCCGCACCGCGCCGGAGGTCGGATCGAGGTTGCCGTTGTCGTCGCCGTCGGTCGGGTCCGCTTCGGGGTCCGGGGCGACGAGGCCGTTGCCGACCGTCGACACCAAGCCGGCGAGGGGCTGACCGGTGGCGAACGCCGAGGCGGGGACGCCGACGACGTAGTCGCCCGGCTCCAGACCGACGAAGGAGTACTGCCCGCCGGCGTCGGTGGTCACCACCGCCAGCACCGTGCCCGCGGGATCGAGCAGTTCGACCGGAGCACCGGCGATCACCGCTTCGCCGCCGTCGAGCAAGCCGTCGGCGTCGTCGTCGTTCCACAGCGTGCCGGCCAGTTCGAGACCGGTGACACCGAAGTCGACGGTGAGGTTCTCGTCGTCGTCGGGCAGGCCCGATCCGAGCGACGGTTCGCCCGTTGGTTCGGCACCGGCGCTGACCGTCACCGGCGCCGAGCGCACGGGGTTGGTGGCGTTCGCCGGGTCGATGCCGTTGTCGTCGCCGTCGGTCGGGTCGACGTCGGGGTCGGCGCCGCCGCCCGGGCTCGAGATCAGCCCGGCGAGGGGCGCGCCGCCGGCGAACTCGCTGGCCGGGATCTCGAGCACGTAGCTGGCGCCGTCGATCAGCCCGCCGAAGAGCACGGAACCGGCCACGCCGTTGAGCGTGGCGCTGGTGGCGGTGTCGATCAGGGTCAGCGTGGCGCCGGAGTCGCGCAGCAACCGGACCTCGACCCCGTCGATGCCGGGTTCACCGGCGTCCTGCACGCCGTCGCCGTCGGTGTCGAACCACACGGTCGAGCCGAGCCCGAGGCGGTAGAAGCCGAAGTCGACGGTGAAGTTGGAGAAGTCGTCGGGGTAGGCGCCCGGCTGGCCGACGTCGGGGTCGGCGTCGGTCGCGTCGTCGGACCGCACCGTCTCGGAGGTCGGCTCGGATCCGAACGGCGGGGTGACGACGGCCGGGCCCAGCGAGACGGGGCCCGACAACCAGCCGGGGCCGTCCGGCACCGACGCGTCCGCGATGCCGTTGTCGTCGTGGTCGGCGTCACCGTCGGCCGCCGCCTCCTCGCCGTTGGTCACCGACAGGAGTCCGTCGAGGGCGCCGGCCACGATCGTGGGCTGGGCACCGAGGACCGGGGTCTGTGACTCGGGGATCCGCACCCGGTAGTCGCCGATCACGTAGTTCTCGAAGCGGTAGAGGCCGTCGCTGTCGGTCACGGTCTCGGCGACGATCGTGTCGGTGCCGTCGAGCAGCTGGACGAGCACGCCCTCCAGGCCGGGCTCACCGGCCTCGGCCAGGCCGTCGTGGTCGGCGTCGATCCAGACCAGGTTGCCGATCCGATAGAGGGGTACGTCGATGAACCCGAGGTCGACGGCGAACTCGGAGTTGGTGTCGAGGTACCCCGGCCCGGCGCCGGCCTCCTCGGCCTCGCCGGTGGTGGCGCCGCCGACGGTGAGCACGATCGGTGTGGTGACGGCGTCGTAGCCGGCGCCGGGAGCGCCGTCGTCGTCGAGATCGGCGGTCGTCGGGGTGGCCGAGATGCCGGTGGAGGAGAACCCGTTGGGCACGTCGGCCACCGCCACCAGGTAGGGCACCGACTCGTCGAGGTCGTCGAACACGACCGTGCCGTCGCCGCCGCTGGTGAGGGTCTCGACGAGGGTGTCGTCCCCGCCCGGCTCGAAGATCGAGTCGCCGTCGTCGAGCCAGAGCTCCACGTCGACGCCGCCGATGCGGGTCTCGCCGGCGTCGAGCACGCCGTTGTCGTAATCGACCTCGGTCTGCTGGCCGTCGCGGAACACGGTCACGCCGAGGCGCAGGCCGCGGAACCAACCGAAGTCGACGCCGAGGTTGGTCCGGTCGTCGCGCTCGGTGGTGAGTCCGTCGGAGGTGGCGTCGTCGGACCGGAGCGTCTCCCCGGTGAGCTCGGAGTGGGTGTCGCCCTCGCCGACGGTGAGCAGGCCCGAGGACGCACCGTCGACGCTGGCGACGCCGTCGGTGTTGTTGTCGGTGTCGGGCTCGGGGTCGGCGGCCGGGGTCCCGGACGGCTCGAGCTCGTCGAGCGCGCCGGCCACGATCGTCGGCTGGGCCCCGAGCACGGGGGTCTGCGGGGTGGGGATCCGCACCCGGTAGTCGCCGGCGACCAGGTTGGAGAAGCGGTAGTGCCCGTCGGCATCGGTGACGGTTTCGGCGATCACCGAACCACCGTCGTCGAGCAGTTGGACGAGGACGCCGGCGATGCCGGGTTCGCCCGACTCGGCGGTGCCGTCGTCGTCGAGGTCCTCCCACACCAGGTTGCCGATCGTGTAGAGGGCGTCGGGGGCGAGACCGAAGTCGACCTCGAGGTTGGAGTGGCCGTCGGGCCGAAACGGGCCGGCCGCGTTGGCGGCCGCCTCGGCGGCACCGGCGGTGTTGTCGGCGAAGTCGCCGCCCTCGTCGGTGGCCTCGGCGTCGGCCGAGAGGGTGATCGTGTCCGAGCGGGCGAGGTCGCCGGCGAGGGGCGCGCCGTCGTCGTCATCGTCGGCGGTCTCGGGTGTCGCCGATTGGCCGGTGCTCGATCGCACCCCACTGATCGCCCCGGCCACCAGGCCGGGCTGGGCGCCGAGCGTGGGGGTCTGATCGGTCGGGATGCCCACGACGTAGTCGCCGGCGGCGAGATCGTCGAAGTGGTAGCGACCGGCGGCGTCGGTGACCGTCTCGGCGACGATGGTGCCGCCGCCGTCGCGCAGCTGAACGAGCACGCCCTCGATGCCCGACTCCGAGGCGTCGGCCACCCCGTTGTCCTCATCGGCTTCGACATAGCCGACATCGCCGGGGACACCACCGCCGCTGTCGAGCCAGACGAGGTTGCCGATGCGGAAGCGTTGGGCGAAGCCGACGTCGAGGCTGAGGTTGCGTTGGGCGTCGCCGCTCGCCGGGTCGTCGTCGGTGGCATCGCCCTCACGCAGGGTCTCGTCGGTCGGTTCCGACGGCGACAGCGGGTCGGGGTCACCCAGGTTCACCAGGCCGGTGGCGATGGTGGCCCCCTGGACGTCGCCGTTGGCATCGTTGTCGACGTCGTCGTCGGGGTCGGCGATCGTGGTCGCCGACGGCACGAGATCGGCGAGGTCGACCGCCTGGGCCCCGATCGTCTGGCCGGTCTGGGCCGGGTCGATCCGCACCGCGTAGGCGCCGGGCGCCAGCGAGGTGAACTGGTAGTGGCCGTCGGCGTCGGTGACGGTCGTCGCCACCGCGGCGACAGCGCCATCGGGCCAGAGCTCGACGGTGACCCCGCCGATGCCGGGCTCGCCGGGGTCGGCCACGCCGTCGTCGTCGACGTCGAACCAGACCAGGTTGCCGAGGGCGTAGCCGGGCACGCCGACGAAGCCGAAGTCGATCGTCAGGTCCGAGGCGGCGTCGACGTGGACGCCGCCGACCGCGTTGGCCGCGGTCTCGGCGGCCCCGGCGGTGGTGTCGGAGAAGTCGCCGGCCTCGTCGGTCGGGGTGGCGGCCGAGGCCAGGATCACCGGGCCGGAGAGGGCGGCGAAGCCGCCGGAGGCCGCACCGTCGTCGACGTCGTCGACCCCGTCCGACGCGGTCGCCTGGCCTGGCGACGAGGGGAGGTCGTCGAGGTCGACGGGGCTGCCGCCGATCGTCTGCCCGGTCTGGCCGGCCGGGATCGCCACGAAGTAGGTGCCGGCGTCGAGGTCGTCGAAGTCGTAGCGACCCGAGGCGTCGGTGGTCGTGGTGGCGACGAGGGTGTCGAGGGCGTCCCAGGCGCCGAGGACGCCAACCGAGATCGAGTCGAGGTAGAGCTCGAGGGACACCGCGGCGATCCCGTCGGCCGACTCGGCCGCGTCGGCCACGCCGTTGGCGTAACCGGCGTCGCCGACTACCCCGTCGAGCCAGACGAGGTTGCCGATGCGGTTGCTCTGCCGGAACCCGAGATCGACGGTGAGGTTGGAGTCGTCGTCGTCGAGATCGGTCGCCCCGTTGGTCTCGATGTAGGCCTCGGCGTCGCGGGGCGGGCCGGTCGAGGCGTCGGTCTCACCGGTCGGCTCGGCACCGGCGCCGAGCACGATCGGCCCGCTCACCGAACGCCAGGGGCCGGCCGGGGCGCCGTCGTCACCGTTGTCGGTGTCGTTGGCCCCGGTCGTGCCGCCGGTGCTCGATCGGAGGGTGTCGGGATCGATCGTCAGACCGTCGACGACGACCGTCGTGCCGCTCTGGTCGTCGGGGACAGCCACGTAGTAGGTCTCGTCGGCCGACAGCACCTCGAACCAGTAGTTGCCCTCGGCGTCGCTGGTCGTGGTCGCCACCATCTCGTCGCCGGCGTCGGGCCCAGCGACGGCGCCGGTCTCGCGCCGCAGCTCCACCCTCAGGCCTCCGATCCCGGGCTCGTCGAGGTCGACGAACGTGTCGTCGTTCAGGTCGAGCCACAGCAGGTTGCCGATGCGCTGATCGGCCAGGACGAAGCCGGCGTCGGTGTCGGCGTTGTTCTCGCCGGCCGCGGCCGTGGTGAGCGATGCGCTCGGCAGGGTCGAGGCACCGACGGCGCTCTCGCCGTCGAGGTCGGAGTCGCGCCGGTCGTGCTCGGCGTCGCTGACGGTCGGCACCAGGAACGAACCATCGAGGCCGCCCGGGAGGACGGTCGTCGTGGTGCTCGTGTCGTAGGCCAGCGTGTAGGCGGTCGCCGGGGCCAGCTCGACCGAGTCGGGGCCCGAGGCCGGCACGGCGCCGGGGTCGAGCAGGCCGAACGAGAACTGCCCATCGGCGTCGGTGGTCGCGACGGCGGCCGCGCCCGACGCGTCGAGGACGGGATCCCCGGCTCCGTCGAGGAGGTGGACGGTCAC
>JAWSVN010000289.1:0-1786 GCA_033851875.1 Acidimicrobiales bacterium | reverse complement strand
GTGATGTGGGACGGGCCGGTCGTCCAGGTCGGGCCGGTGCCGACGACGGGGCGACCGTCGACCACGAGTTCGAGCCACACCGACAGCTCGGTGCCCCACTGGTCGGCGGCCCGCATCGCCCCGGTCTGGCCTCGGAACCAGCCGTCGGCGAGGAGGACGGCGATGGCGTTGGGGCCAGCCACGAGGATCTCGCCGACGTCCAGGGTGCGCAGCGGCAGGCGCTGGTCGTACTGGGTGTAGCCCGGGAGGAGTTCGTCGCCGAGGCGAACCCCGTTGCACCACACCTCGACCATGCCGCGGGCCGACAGGCGCAGCGACGCCGCTCGCAGCGAGGCGCCTGGCGTGCCCTGGAGGCTGAACTCGTGGCGCAGCCACCACGCCGGTCGCTGACCGGGCGGAGCGACCGTGCGCTCGAGGGGGCCGATCCAGTCAGCCACGGGAGGCGGCGATCAACTGCCGGTAGACCTCCGCGCTCGGCTTCGGGCTGCGATCGAAGGTGGAGCGGTCGACCACATGGAGTCCGAGCTGGCCCTCGAAGCCGAAGATCCACTCGAAGTTGTCGGCGAGGGTCCAGTGGAGGTAGCCGAGGACGGGCACGCTGTCGTCGACGGCGGCGGCCAGGCCCTCGAGCGCGGGGCGGAGGAAGCCGGCGCGCAGCGTGTCGTCGGGGGTCGACATGCCGTGTTCGGTGACGAGCACCGGCACGTCGGCCACCTGGTGGGCGTAGCGCACGGCACCCTCGAGCGAGCCGGGGTCGACGGCCGACCCCATGCCGTTCTTCGGGGCGTCGGGGTCGGGCACGACCTCGCCCTCGGCGTCGTACCAGCGGCGCTCGTAGTTCTGGACGCCGATGAAGTCGTCGTCGGCGGCGAGCCGCAGCCAGTGGTCGTAGGCATCCGCCCGCTTGCGGTCGCGGAGTTCGGTCGGGGCGCCCGCGACGACGCAGTCGTCAGTCATCGCCACCGACAGGCCGATCGGCAGGTCGCCGCGTTCGGCCTTGATCGCCGCCTTGGCGAGGGTGTGGGCGTGGGTGAAGCCGGCCTCGTAGGCGTCGAACTCCTCGGGCAGCATCACGTTGCTGACCCGGTAGCGCTCGACGTCGGCCGAGCGGGCGGCGGCCTCGAGGGTGGCGCGCTCGAGGTCGCGCACGAACTCGGGGAGCCCGGCCCAGGCCAGCATGCGATGGAGGTTCGGTTCATTGAAGGTGATCGCGGCTCCGAGGCGGTCGCCGAGACGTCGGGTGACCTCGGTGGCGTAGCGGGCGAACCGGTCGCCGGCGTCGTCGGTCAGGAAACCGCCGCGGGAGGCGAACCAGTGGGGCGCGGCGAAGTGGTTGTAGGTGACGATCGGGGTGAGGCCGGCGGCCAGGCAGGCGTCGACCATCTGGTCGTAGTGGTCGAGGGCGGCGGAGGAGAACTCGCCCGGCGTCGGTTCGATGCGAGCCCACTCGACGCTGAATCGGAAGGCGTTGCAGCCCAGGCCGGCGGTGAGCGCGACGTCGTCGGGCCACCGGTTCCACGAGTCGATGGCGGCTCCGGACGGCTCGCGAAAGACGGAGGGTTGTTGCTGCTCGAGGAACCAGATGTCGGCGTTGTCGTTGCCGCCCTCCACCTGATGGCCGGCCGAGGCGACACCCCACCAGAAGTCGTCGCCGCCGAGAGAGTGAAGGGGTTCCGTGGTCACGCGTCCGACGCTAGAAGGGCGGTGGTGGACGTCACAGCACGAACCGTTGATGCCGCCTATCCAAGCGGCTGATACTCGTTCCGGCGCTCTGACGTGGCCAGCG
>JAWSVN010000142.1:0-409 GCA_033851875.1 Acidimicrobiales bacterium | reverse complement strand
TCGAGGTCGGCAAGCACGCCGACCTCCTCGTCGTCGACCCGAAGCGTCCCGACACCGGCCCGGTGTGGGACCCGGTGTCGCACTACGTGCTGGCGATGACGCAGCGCAATCTCGTGTCGGTCTGGTCCGGAGGCGTCGAGGTCGCCCGTGACGGCGCCTGCCTCGACCCGCTGGCCGAGCGGGCGGTCACCGAGCTCCACGCCAGGGCAGCCGCGGTCGGCGCGAAGCTCGGTCGATTTCCTGCCGCCTGATCCGACAGACGAAATTAGTACTAAATAGTTTGAGCGATCGCTCGATGGTTACAGCAAGCCTTCGAACGAAGCCCACGTGCTGATCCCAGAAAGTGTCGCTCAACATGAACACCCCCACCCCCACTTCCAACTCCAGTTCCAACCGCCCGTCCCGTCGT
>JAWSVN010000141.1:22311-24091 GCA_033851875.1 Acidimicrobiales bacterium | reverse complement strand
TTCACGTCGCGGTGCACGATCCCGGCGGTGTGCAGGACCCCGAGGGCCTCGGCCAGGACGTCGACGACCTCGGCAACCGCCGACGGTGGCCACGACGGGCGGCTGGCGGCTCGGTCGTCGAGCGAACCGTGCTCGGCACGACGCATGACGAAGTAGGGGCGCCCGTCCTCGGTCTCGTCGATGTCGTAGACGTCGAGCAGGGGTGCGGTCGGGTGCTCGGTGTGGACCCGGCGCATCAACACCGCTTCCTGGCGGAACCGTGCACGCACCTCGGGCTCGTGGGCCCAGTTGTCGGCCAACATCTTGACCGCCACCACCGATTCGAGTCGCGGATCGAAGGCCTCGTAGACCGTGGCGAATGCCCCCTGCCCGAGCACGGAGCGGATCTCGAACCGTCCGATGCGATCGCTCAAGGCGCCCAGGATGGCATGGTCGTGACAACGCGAAGCGAACTCCCGAACTTTTTTCGGACAAGGTGAAACCCAGGGCGGCGGTCGGTGCATCACACGGACGAACCCCGACGAGAGGACTCCACGATGACCACCACGACCACCACCGCCGCCACGACCACCAGCCCCGCCGCCACGACCACCAGCCCCGCCGCTACGGCCGTGCGCGCCCACCCGACGAGGAAGCTGGCGGCCGCACTGCTCACCGCCACCGCCCTCCTCCTCGGGGCGTGCGGCTCCGACGGCACCGAGGCCGGCGATGACCTGTCGGCCGATGTCGAGATCGCCGGCGTCAGCGGCGAGGGGGGCGAGAGCCGGCCGGCGAACGACCGGGAGACTCCCCCCGGCCCGGCCGATGACTCGGCCCCTTCCGACGAGCCGGCCCAGCCCACCGACGCGGCCGATGATCCGTCGACGGCTCGGATCTTGCCGGCCATCGCCTTCGACAACCGGGTCGAGGGTCGCTCCGCCACCTACCTGGGCATCGAGATCACCCTGGGCAGCCTGATCTCGACCAACCAGACCCTCGACGAGTTCACCGCCTCTGCCGACCCCACCGATGATCGCGAGATCATCATCGCCGAGGTCGCCGTCACGAACTCGGGCTCCGGAGACATCAGCCTCCCCGAGGAGTTGTTCGCCATCCAACTGGCGTCGGGCGAGCGCGTCGCCCCGGAGGACGTCAGTGCCCCGGACGGCGAGTGGATCTGGGCCATCGAGGCTGCGGCCGGGTCGACCCGACACGCCCTCCTCGCCTTCCCCGAGCTCGACCTCGAGGGCGCCTCGTTCGTGATCGCCGAGGGCGGAGCCATCGCCGAGTACATCCCCCTCGACGGTCCCGCGACGACGCCCGAGCCCTACGTGGTCGGCCTGGCCGCCCTGCCGGCGGTCGGCGACCTCCGCTCGCCCAGCCCTTGGGACGGCTGCGACTATGCCTGGACCGGTGAGGCGGTCGCCGCCTCGGTGACTCTCGAAGGCGTCGACGGACGCCGACTCGATCGCGCATCGCTCAACGAGCGGTGGCTCGGCGTCGAGCTCTTGGTCACCAACGACACCACCCGCGCTGACGAGTTCTACCCGTGCAACTCCGCCGGGATGGCGATCACGGCGATCGAGCCCCGCCTGCGCATCGGTGGCGTCGCCATGAGCCCGGAGAACAGCGTCCCGATCGGCGACCGTCTCGACGAAGGCGTCGGAGCGATCGTGACGTACTGGTTCCCGATCGACGCCAGCACCTCCCGGGTGGAGCTGACCGACATCGGCGGCACCGTCATCGCCGGGTGGGACCTCGACCTTCCCGCCGCCCCCGGCGAGGGCTGAGCGCTCTACTC
>JAWSVN010000141.1:0-22261 GCA_033851875.1 Acidimicrobiales bacterium | reverse complement strand
GAACGATCGGCGCACACCGCCAGCAGCTCCCGGTAGAGGTCGAGGGCGCGCCGCTCGTGGGCCAGCGACTCCTGCAGGATCGTCTCGATCGAGTGGTCGTGCGACTCCTCGATCGGGGCGATGCCCTGGTCGGGGTGGCCACCCAGGCCGGTCAGGATCTCGCCGGCCTGCTGGGCGTGGAGCAACGACTCGGTGGCCTGCTCCTGCATGAACGCCACCAGCGGCAGGCGATTCGGACCGGTGATCACCAGCGAGTAGTGGGTGTAGCGGACGACGCCCGACAGCTCGGCCTTGAGGATCTCGTTGAGCACCGGGATGACGGGCTCGGGGTCGAAGATCGGCTCGGTCATTGGGGGTCCTCCATCGGGGGTCGGCGGCCGCTCGCACCCTACCGGTCAGGGTTGCTGGTCCAGGCTGCCGGTCCAGGGCGGCCGCCCCAGGGCTCGCGACCTCGGCGGTCAGACCTCGGCCGGTTGCTCGAGCTCGCCCTCGACCAACGCGGCGAGCGCCAGCTCGTAGCCCTTCACTCCGAGCCCGGCGATCACGCCCTTGCACACGGCGCTGAGCATCGAGTGGTGCCGGAACTCCTCCCGGGCATGCACGTTGGAGATGTGCACCTCGATGACCGGCACGTCGATCCCCGCGATGGCGTCTCGCAGCGCCACCGAGGTGTGGGTGTAGCCGCCGGGGTTGAAGATCACGCCGGTCGCCCAGGTCCGAGCGTCGTGCAGGGCGTCGATCAACTCGCCCTCGGTGTTCGACTGGAACGCACGCAGCTCCACGCCGTGGGTGGCCGCCACCGCGTCGAGCTGGGCCTCCACGTCCGACAGGGTCGTCGACCCGTAGACCTCGGGCTCCCGCACGCCGAGCAGGTT
The DNA here is from genome assembly GCA_033851875.1 of Acidimicrobiales bacterium. Classification (GTDB taxonomy): domain Bacteria; phylum Actinomycetota; class Acidimicrobiia; order Acidimicrobiales; family SZUA-35; genus JAWSVN01. The sequence goes on along the minus strand of JAWSVN010000141.1, from coordinate 21,386 downwards.
CAGGTTGGGGCCGTTGAGGAGCAGGATCGCAGCCATGGCAGCGACGGTACTCCCGTTCCGGAACGATGGCGGGCGTTCAGGTGAGGATGGTCGGGAGGGCCCGCTCGTGCACGATGCGCAGGCGCCGGGTCGACCGGGTGAGCGCCACGTAGAGAGCGCCCAGGCCGTGGGGCTCGTCGAGGATGCGAGCCGGTTCGACCAGCACGACGACGTCGAACTCGAGCCCCTTCGACGACAGCGGATCGAGGGTGGTGACCGTCGCCCGGTTGTGGTCGCCAGGCTTGGCGTGCACCAGCTCCGGCAGGTCGTGGCCGATCACCGCGATCTGGCCCACCTCGAGTGCGTCGAGCTCGTCGGCGACGATGCCCGGCAGCTCGGCGGCGAGGTCATCGACGGCGACGACGTCGGGTTCCTCCCCCGCCGAGCGGATCGCAATCGACGGCGGCAGATCGGAGGCGAGCTCGGCCAGCACCCGGGTGGCCACGTCGTTGACCTCAGACGGCGACCGGTAGTTGATCGTGAGCCGCCGCTCGTCGAAGGTGTCGAGCGCGTCGGGCAGGAGCTCGCGCCACGACGCCGGCGGCCCGGTGGTTCGCTGCGCCAGGTCACCGACGATCGTCATCGAATGACCGCGGGCCCGCCGCACGACCATGCGCCACTCCATCGGGGTCAGATCCTGGGCCTCGTCGACGATCACGTGGCCGAACCGCCACGACTTCTGGCCGAACGCCAGCTCGACCACGCCCGGCCCCTCGTCGGCGAAGGCGTCGGCGGCGTCGATCTCGAGCTCGCCGACCCGAACGTCGTCGTCGTCCTCCTCGGGCAATCCGATCAGACGGTCGTCGAACTCGTCCGGGCGAGGCCCGTCGTCACCGGCTCCGACGGCCATCAGCGATCACCCCCGTGGGTCACAGGGCCCCGCCTTCTTCGGCCTCGGCGAACCACGGGTCGTCGAAGCTCAACAGCTCCTCGGTCTCGTCGTCGAGTTGGTCGTCGCGCTCGACGGGGAGCTCCTCCTCGACCGCTTGCTCGTCGGCCTCCTGGGCCTTCTGGAACTCGTCGATTTCATCGCGGGCCCGGACCTGTTCGTCCTCGGTCTGCCCCATCGACCCGCCGAGGAGGTGCAGCAATTCGTCGAGCAGCGGCACGTCGGCTCGCGACCACCGGATCCACTCCAGATCGTCCTCACCGGCACGAGCCCGTGCCAACAGGGCCACCTCGTCGGCCGACAGCGAGGTGGACCGAGCAGCGGAGCGCAGCAGGGCCGGCGAGCCGAACAGGTCGTTGAGCACCCGCTCCGGGCTGAGCGGCGGGAAGTGCCGGAGGAGGAACTCCTTCACCACCGGCAGCGACCGGAACGTGTCGCGGGCCTCGGCCGGGTTGACGAAGGCCGGGTCGTAGATCTCGGCGACGAGGCCGTCGACCACCAGGGACCGGAACTCTGCTGCGCCGTCGTTGTGGAGCCGATGCCGACACGCCCGCTCGAACCACTCGGTCACCGCGTCGAGGGTGAGGTCGACCCGACGCGAACCGTAGAAGACGGTCAGACCCGCCTTCGGGGATCGACGACGGTCGGCGACGGCGTTGGCCAGGAACCGCACCATCTCCTCGCGCCCCTTGAGCTCGGCCACCTCGACCGGCTCGGCCCGGCCCGTGCGGATCCCGGCGTAGAGCTTGTCGGCGGTGACCGACAACACCCCGGACTCGCCGAGCGAGGGCAGCACGCCGGCGATGTAGCGGAGGAACTCCGGCGACGGCCCCACGATCAACACACCGGTGTCGGCCAACTCGTCGCGCTGGTCGTAGAGGAGGTAGGCGGCGCGGTGGAGGGCGACGACGGTCTTGCCGGTGCCGGGTCCTCCCTGCACCACCAGCGGCCCCTTGGCCGAGGCCCGCACCACCGCGTCCTGTTCGGCCTGGATGGTCGCCACCACCGACTGCATCTGTTCCGCCGTCGGCGCGTTGACGGCCGCGAGGATGGCGGCCTCGCCCCGCAACCCGAGGTCGTCGTCGAGGCTGTCGAGGTCGAAGACCTCGTCGGTGTAGTCGATCAGGTCGTCGGGCTGACCGTCGCCGTCGGGGTCGTAGAGCAGGTTGCGGCGATGGGTGATCCCCATCGGCTCGCCCGGTGTGGCTCGGTAGAAGCGGACCGCGGCCCGGGCCCGCCAGTCGACCAGCAGCGGTTCGTCGCCGTCGATCACGCTCAGGCGGCCGATGTGGAGCCGCTCGTCGTCGGTGTCGGTGATGTGGCCGAAGGCGAGGGCGGCGCCCTGCGCCTCGAGTTCGGCGACCCGGCGGGCCGCGAACATCGCTCGATCCGAGGTCTGGCGCACGAGGGCCGCCCGCACGGCGGCGTCGACCTCGGCGTCCTCGTCGACCAGGTCGCGAATGCCCTCCTCGGTCGCCTCGGCGGCCTCGTCGGCCAGTCCCTGGGCGACGCGCCGGGCCTTGTCGAGGGCGGCCGCGTGGATCGACTGGATGTGGGCGAGCGTCTTGCGCTCCCGCTCCAGTTCTCCGGTCGGGTCGGCCATCCGCTCAGCCTACGAGCGACCTCCCGGCCTCACTGCCGGCGGTCCTGGCAGCGCTGCGGCGAGTGTCATGCCTGGTCCGACGCTGCGAGCGTCGCCAGTGCGGCGCGTGCGTCATCGGCCCGATCCCACGGCACGAGGAGATGGTCGTGGTGATGGGCCGCAACGACGTTGCACGAGATGTCGACCTCGGCCAGCGCGGCCGACACCGCAGCGGTGAGCCCCACCGCCTCGAGGGCGGAGTGGATGCTGAGGGTCAGCCAAGCGGCGACGAAGCCGACCGGCCAGTTCTCGGCCTCGGCCCGGGCGATCGTGGCGAACACGGTCACCCCCTCGTCCTCGGCGACGACACCGGCGACGCCATCACCCAGCGCCGGCAGCGGACCGTCGGCCCGCAGCTGGACCAGGGTGTAGGGGTCGGGTCGGGCGACGACGTCGAGCGACGCCAGCATCGTCGCGAGGTCGGTCTCCCCGCTCACGCGGCTCTCCTCCCGGTTCACGGGTTGTCGCCGGGGAGGTGGCCGGCCCGGTGGCCGCCCTTCCAGTCCTCCGCCACCGCAGGGCCGGCCTCGGTGCCGAGGATCCGCAACCGGGGCGCCTCGCGCAGCGACCGCTTCAGCTCGGCGAACCCCTCGAACGACGCCAACGTGGTCACGGCCTCCCAGAGCGGCAGGGCCTCGTCGTCGTCGGGGACACGCGAGATCACCGGACCGAAGAACGACAGCCCGTCGGGCGGGCGGAACGAGATGATCGGGGTGCCCACGTCGCGCCCGGTGCGGGTGAGGGCCAGTTCGGTCTCGGCCTCGAGCATCACGTCCCAGCCGTCGTCGTCGAGGTGATCGGCGTAATCGGTCGCCAACCCGGCGGCGGCGAGGACCTCCTCGACGTGGGGGCGGGTGCTGAGCTTGGTCCACATCCCGGAACCCTGGGGCCGGTCGAAGTAGCTCTGGCCATACGCGGTGACGAGGGCTCCGAGCGGTTGGGGGCCGAGCTCGGCCCGCACCGCTGCGGCCACCCTCAGCATCCGCAGGCCGGCGGTGTGGCCGAACTCGTAGCCCTCGGGGAACTCGGTGGCGTAGTCCTTGTCCTTGTTGAGGATGCGCAGCGAGATGAACCGCCAGTCGACGGTGAAGTCGGACTGGGCAGCGACCTTCTCGATCCACCGAGACGTGATCCAGGCGAACGGGCACACCGGGTCCCAGAAGAACTCGATGTCGACGCCGCCGCGGGTCGGCGGCGGTTCGGTCGGGATCGGCTGGGAGCGTTCGGCGGTCATGGTCGCACGCTAGGGGGCGGAGACCGGCTGCGCCGCGCATGACGGCCGGGATCGGATAGACCAAGGGCATGGCTCCCCTGCCCCTCGAGTTCGTCACCTCCGCCGATCGGGTGGAGAAGCTGCCGGCATCGGCCGCCGAGGTGACGGTCGTGGGCCGCTCGAATGTCGGCAAGTCGTCACTCCTCAACGCCCTCGCCCACCGCAAGAAGCTGGCCCATGTGTCCAACACACCGGGCCGAACCCGCCTGCTCAACCTCTTCTCGATCGGCGAGCTCGGCACGATGGTCGACCTGCCCGGCTACGGGTTCGCCAAGGCGCCGGCCAACATGCGCGGCGGCTGGCAACGCATGATCGAGGGCTACCTCCTCGACCGCCCCAACCTGCGCATGGTGATGGTCCTCGTCGACGGAGCGGTCGGACCGACCAAGCTCGACGTGCAGATGCTCGAGTGGCTGCGGGCCGAGGGCCTCCCCCACACCGTGATCGCCACCAAGCACGACAAGGTCAAGGCCTCCAAGCGCGACAAGCGCAAGAAGGAGGTCGCCGAGGGCTGCGACCTCGAGGTGGGCGACGTGATCTGGGTCAGCGCCGAGAAGGGCACCGGCATCGACCGGCTCCGCGGCCTCGTGCTGCGCTGGCTCGAGTAGACGCGTGCCCGGCGGCACCGCCCTCCCGGTCGACCTCGCCCGGCGCCTCGGCGTCGACCGCTCGTCGGCGACGCCGGTGCACGGGGGCGACACGGCCACCGCGTTCTGTGTCGAGACCCTGGGCGGTCCGTGCTTCGTCAAGACCCATCGTTCGCCGCCGCCGTACTTCTTCGCCACCGAGGCCACCGGCCTGGACTGGCTGGCCGAGCGCGGGGCGCGGGTGCCCGAGGTGATCGCCGTCTCCGACGAGGCGCCGGCCCACCTGGCCCTGCGGTGGATCGACATCGGCCCCCGCCCCGCTGGAGGCGACCGCACCGAGGCCGAGCTCGGCCGGATGCTGGCTGAGCTCCACCGGCCTCGAACCGGCGACCGATTCGGACGCCCCGACCGCCGCACGACCGGTTCCCGTGGCCTCCCCAACGAGCGGTTCGACACCTGGGTCGAGTCGTTCGCCGCCAATCGGCTCCTCCCCCTGGCTCGCCTCGCCTGCGACGAGGGCTCGCTGCCGGACACCACGATCCGCGGGCTCGAGACGATCGCCGAACGACTGGCCGATCTCGGCGGCGACCCCGAGCCACCGAGCCTGCTCCACGGCGACCTGTGGGCCGGCAACCGATTGGTCGACTCGAGCGGCGAGAACTGGCTGATCGACCCCGCCGCCCAGTTCGGCCATCGAGAATTCGACCTCGCCATGATGCGGCTGTTCGGCGGGTTCGGGCCCGCCGCATTCGCTGCCTACAACGAGGCGTTTCCCCTGGCCAGCGGCTGGGACGACCGGATCGAACTCCACCAGCTGGCGCCGCTCGCGGTCCACGCCATCAAGTTCGGCGGCGGTTACGTCGCGGCCACGGCGCATGCGGTCGACCACTATCGGTGAAGTCGCGCCCTGAAACCCCGCGACTTCACAAGCGGTTCATTCGTCACCCATGGCGGCGACATCGGGCCGGAGTACCCATGGAGGTGGGCACTTCGTTTCGGGAGGCGTCGCCGCCCGGGGCGTAGGCTCCTGGGGTATCGCAGGTTTGTGAGGGCGAGAAGATTGTCACTGGTGGAGCGTGAATCGGCGGGACCCGGCGCGTCTGCGTCGCGGTGCCCGGATGCAGGCGGCGAGGTCAGCGTCGAGGACGACCTTCGGCTCGACGCGCTGTCGCCGCGGGTCATCGGACTCCGCCGCGTCATCCCGTTCGCGGCCCGTCTCGGCGTCGCTCGCTGGCTGGCGATCGGCGACCTGGCCGCCATCGTCGGGGCCCTCACCGTCGCCGACGCGCCGGTCTGGGCCACGCTCGTGGCCGCCGCGGTGCTGTTGACGGCCCTCGACGGTCTGCTGCTCTATCGCAGCCGCCTGACGGTCTCGGTGCTCGACGAATTCCCGCGCCTCACCCTCGGCGTCGCCCTGGCCGGGGCGGTACCGGCGGGCCTGGCCGCGGTGCTCGCCGACCAGCCGCTCGGCCGATCGTGGTGGCTCGGGGTGGGTGGCGCCCTCGCTGCCGCGACGCTCGCCCGCATGCTGATCTTCGCGGTGATCCGGGCCGCCCGTCGCCGACGCATCGTGGCTCACCGCACGTTGATCGTCGGCACCGACGACATGGCCAGGCACCTGGCTGCCCTCATGTCGAATCGGCCGGCCAGCGGGCTCCAAGCGGTGGCGTTCTTCGACCCGACCAACCCGGCCGAGACGCTCTACGGCCTGCCGATCCACCACAATCTGTCGCTCGAGAACGCCGCCTACGCCGCCGGGGCCAACGTGATCGTCATCGCCTTCGGCACCGAGCCCGACTACGAGGCGGTGCAGCGGGTGCGAGACGCCGCTCACCTCCCGGCCGAGATCTTCTTCGTGCCCCGCTTCCACGAGCTCCAGGGCGTCGGGAGCAACGACATGGATCATCTCTACGACGTGCCGCTGTTCCGTTTGCGTCGTTGGAGCCACCGCACCACGGCATGGCGCGGCAAGCGAGCGTTCGACGTGGCGGTCGCCGCCGTCGCCCTCGTCGTGCTGGCGCCGCTGTTGGCCGCCACGGCGTTGGCGGTGGCAATCACGATGGGCCGCCCGGTGCTCTTCCGCCAGGAGCGCATCGGGATCGGCAACGAGCCCTTCACCATCCTGAAGTTCCGTTCCCTGCCCAACGCCCCGGCTGACATGACCGATGCCGATTGGAACTCCCAGACCACCCGCCGACCGAACGTGGTCGGGCGCTTCATCCGGGCGGCCTCGATCGACGAACTCCCCCAGCTCTGGAATGTCCTGCGGGGCGACATGAGTCTCGTCGGGCCCCGGCCCGAACGACCGGGCTTCGTGGCCGACTTCTCCGCCCGCTACCCCGACTACCGACAGCGCCACCGGGTGCCGGCCGGCATCACCGGGCTCGCCCAGGTCGAAGGGTTGCGCGGCGACACCCCGATCGCTGACCGGGCCCGCTTCGACAACCTCTACGTGGAGAACTGGTCATTGTGGAACGACGTGAAGATCCTGTGCCGCACCGTCGGCTCGGTGTTCCGACGGGAAGGGAACTGACCCGATGAGTCTCGCCACCGCCAACCGGTCCGAGTTCGCCGACCACCTGACCGAGATGCGACACCACTGGAAGGCGATCACCGTCGCCACCCTCGTCGCCGCGCTCGGGGTGTTCGTCTGGCGTTCGACGGTGCCCGAGACGTTCTCGTCGGCGACGACGGTCCGCCTGGCGATCAACGCCGACCGCAACGACGACGGCTCGGTCACCCGCTTCCAGGCCCAGTCGCTGGCCGAGCTGGCCCGCACGCCCCCGGTCGTCGAGCAGGCGATCGAGCGGAGCGGTTTCGAACTGAGCGTCGACGAGACGGTCGACCGCGTGGCGGTCGAGCTGCGTGACACGCCCGGCTTCCTCGAGGTCGCGGCCGAGGGCGCATCCCCCGAGGAGGCCAAGGCGCTGGCCGACGCGATGGCCGACTCGATGGTCGACCTCGTCGCCAACGACCCGAGCCTGGTCAACGTCGCCACCCTCACCGTCTCGGCCCCCGCTCCTCTGCCGACCGGGCCGGTGAGTCCGAGGCCGCTGGCCGAGGCGATCCTTGCTGGTCTGATCGTGTCGCTGATCACCGCCGAGGGCCTGATCGCGTGGCGCAAGTTGCGTGGCCGCCTGTCACCGGTGACGCCGGCCGCCGAGGTGGAGCGCCTGCTCGGCGTGCCGACACTGCATCTCGCCGATGCCGGCAACACCGCAGCCGCCGCCGACCACGCCGCCGCACTCCCCTTCGTGGTCCAACACCTCACCGACCTCCCGGTCGTGACCGTGATGCAGCGAGGCGCCGAAGCCGACGCCAGCGCCGCCGCCCTGCTCGGACGGCTGATGAGCGGGATCCACCGGCGTGTCCTCCTCGTCGACATCGACCTCGGCCGCCCGGTCCTCCACGAGGCGGTCGGCGCAGCCCTCAGCCCCGGTCTCGCCGAGGTGCTGACCGGCGACCAGAAGCTCGGCAAGGTCCTGCAGCGCTCCGACGACGGTGGCCGGGCCGCCGTGGTGAGCGCCGGCGCTACCCGACCCGACGGTGTCACGGGTCGTCGGCGCCTCGTCGAGACCAGCGATCTCGTCCGCAGCGCCCAGGCCGACCGGGTGATCCTGTCGGCCACGCAGAACTCCTCCTACGACGACGCCCTGACCGCCGTTCACGTGTTCGGCGACACCGTCGTCCTGGCCATCGACCGGTCGACGACCACCCGGGAACTGCGGCGCATCGCCGACGACATCCGCGGGTCGCGTGGCAACCTCGCCGCCGTCGTGGTGACCGACCGCTCGGGCCAGGCCCCGACCACGATCCTCGACGCCGCGCTGGCCGCATGACCCTCGCACTCCCACACCAGCCGGGCACACCGCGCCAGGCGAACAGCCTCCACCACCCGGCCGCCTCCCGCGAGATCGTCATCGTGCACGAGCGCTTCACCGAGCGCGGCGGCTCCGAGAACGTCGTCGACGAGCTCGCCATCGCATTCCCCGACGCCCGGCTCTTCTCGCCGATCATCGATCGGGCGGCCCTGCCCGACCACGCCGCCCAGCTCCCGCATCGGTCGAGCCGGATCCAGCGTCTCTACCGCGGCGAGGGCCGCTACGCCGAGCTGCTGCCCCTCCTCCCGATGGTGATGGCCAACGCCGACATCGGCCCGGCCGACGTGGTGATCGCCAGCCACCACGCGTTCGCCAACCGAATCCGTCTCCCCGATCAGGCAGCGCTGGTGAGCTACGTCCACACCCCGGCTCGCTGGATGTGGGACGACACCTTCCGTGACGGAGAGGCGGGCGGCGCCATCGGCTCGCTCGGCCTCGGCTGGTTCGCGTCGTCGCAGCGGCGAGCCGACCGGGCGGCCGCCCAACGTGCGTCGCTCCTCGTCGCCAACTCGACGACGGTGGCCGAACGGATCGAGACCTGGTGGGGGCGGTCGTCGAAGGTCGTCGCGCCTCCGGTCGACGTCGACTATTTCACCCCCGACCCGGATGAGGAACGAGAGGACTTCTTCCTCCTCGCCGGTCGTCTGGTCCCCTACAAGCGCCCCGAGCTCGCGATCGAGGCGGCGAAGGCAGCCGGCGTGCGGCTGGTGGTCGCCGGCAGCGGTCGGGCCGACGGCAATCGGTCCAACAACGCTCGGTCCAAGAGCCCCCGGTCCAACAACACAGACGGCATCGAGTACCTCGGTTCGGTCGATCGTCACGAGCTGCGGCGGCTCTTCCGCCGCTGCCGGGCCCTGGTGTTCCCGGGTGTCGAGGACTTCGGCATCGTGCCGGTGGAGGCGCAGGCGTGTGGCGCCCCGGTTGTCGGCGTCGACCTCGGCGGCCTGCGCGACACGGTGGTACCGGGCCGAACCGGCGAGCTCGTGCGCTATCGCCGGAGCGCCGACGCCCAGGTCGCGCTCCTCGCCGAGGCAATGCGCGACCTCGACCCGAGTCGCTACGACGCCGGCTCGATCCGCCGTCATGCCGAGCAGTTCTCGGCGCGCCGGTTCCGAACGGAGATGACCGGGCTGGTCGACCGGGTGGTGTCGGCGGCAGACTGACCGCCTCAGCCGCAGGGCGACACGGCGAGCCCGGCCTCGCTGCCGAGAGCGGCCCGCATCGCCTCGAACGCCGGCTTCTCCGTGCCGTCGACCCGCAGCAGGCCGAAGCGGGCCTCGAGGTCGCCGTCGGTGCCCCCGGCCCAGTCCCGAGCGGTGAACAGGAACAGCACCGGCGCCCAATCCCAGTGGGCCGAGCACGCGATGGCGTCGCCCACCAGTTCGGCCTGTCGAGCCTCGCTGACCGACCGCTCAGCGGTCCCGGTGGGCGCCCCGTACTCGGTGAGCCACACCTCGGTCCCGGCGCCGAGCAGCTCGCTCGCCAGCCGCTCGATCCCCGGTACCCGGCCGAACAGGTTCCAGCTCTGCCCGTCGCCGGGACGGGCCGGATAGCTGTAGGGATGGACGGCCACGGCGTCGGGGCGGACGTCGTCGGGGAGGGCCTCGATCGTCGCCCGGAGGAACCCCTCGGGTTGGAGCCCGACGGGCGGCACGTCGTCGGACGGGGCGAGGCCGGCCGACAGGATCGGCGTGGCGACCCCGCCGTCGCGGAGGCCGACGATCCCGGCGGCAAGCACCTCGGCGTAGGCGACCGGGTCGGGTTCCGGTTGCCAGAAGCCCTGGAGGTTCGGCTCGTTCCACACCTCCCAGCCGCCGACGGTGTCGCCGTAGCGCTCGGCCGCCACCGTGGCGAACCGTCGGAACGCCTCGACGTCGAGAGGGCGGTGCTTGTCGGTCGTGTCGGCGGGACGGACCCAGGCCGGCGAGTAGCCGACCATCGCCAGGACCTGGAGCCCGCGGTCGTCGGCCATCGTGATCACCCGATCGGGATCGTCCCAGCGGTAGGTGCCGGGCTCGGGCTCGATCACCGACCAGTCGACGTCGATCCGCACCCAGGTCACCCCGGCCTCGACCAGCGCGTCGAAGTCCCGGCCGAGTTCGTCGCTGTCGACGGCGAACACCCCGCCCCCCAGGGCCACCCCGACGGCGGGCGCCTCGGCCCACGACGGCTGGGGAGCCCGGCGTTGCGAGAGGGCGGCGACCGCTCCGCCGACCATGAGGAGGGCGACGACGAGGGAGGCGACCGGGCGGGCCCGGCGAGCGGGCTGGGTCACACCCGCTCCGCCGTCACCCGCTCGACCTGGTGGTCGGGCCAGCTCGTGGCGGCGCGCAACAGGTGGTAGCCGAGCCGGGGCCCGTCGAGGTGGGCGCCCATCGTCAGCCGGGGCAGGCGCCACCGGTCCTCGCCGCCGGTCACCCGGCCGTTGAGGAAGGTGAACGCCGCCACGTAGCCGGCGTCGACGGCGACGGCCCGCACGGTCGGATCGTGATGACCCGACGGGTAGGCGAGGGTGTCGACCGGTCGATCGACCAGCGCCTCGAGATCGCGACGCGACCCGGCCAGCTCGTCGCGCAGTTCGTCTCGCGGTGCGCCAGCGTCGGCGGCGAGGGTCGCGAGCGAGCGATGCGTCCGGGTGTGGGAGCCGATGTCGTGGCCGGCGGCGGCCACCTCGCCGAGCTGGGTCGACGACATCACCGGGCTGACCTCGGGCCACCACGGCGCGGCGGCACCGAGCCGTTCGCTGACCGCGAACACTGTGGCCGGGACCCCGTGGCGAGCGAGCACGTCGAGGCCGTGGCGGTGCACGCCGTCGAGGGCGTCGTCGAAGGTCACGACCGCCAACCCGTCGACCGACCGCCGTCGGGCGAGGCGGTCGACGAACTCGCCGACGGCGACGAACCGCAGCCCGAGGCGGGCCACCAGTCCGAGCTGGGCGTCGAGGCGGGCCGCCGACACCGTGTAGCGGTCGGCCGCCTCGCCGTCGCGATCGGCGCTGACGTCGTGGTAGCCGAGCACGACCGCGCCCGGGGCGGCCCGCCGCTGGGTGACGAGTTGGCGGGCGGCGCCGAGTGGGGACCGGAGCGACGGTGGGAGCTCAGGCACGGGTGTCCACCGTGCGACCCGCCGCCTCGGCGAGCAGTTCGATCAGCCGTCTCGTCGCCTGGCGGGCGTCGTAGCGGTCGTCGAAGTGGGCTCGACCGGCGGCCCCCATCGTCGCCCGCAGCGAAGGATCGTCGACGAGCCGTTCGAGGGCGTCGCCGAGCGCCACGGCGTCGCCGTCGTCGATCAGGAAGCCCGTCTTGGCCTCGAGCACCATCTCGCCGACGGCGGCGGTGTCGACGGCGACGACCGGCAGTCCGGCGACCATCGCCTCGAGGACCGCGTTCGGCGCCTGATCGATGCCGGACGGGAAGGCGAAGATGTCGGCCTCGTGGAGCAGTTCCCACAGTCGGTCGTCGCCCTGGTGGAGGTCGTCGACGACGGTGACGCCCTCGAGGCCTGGCGGCGCCTCTTGGGTGACGAGGGTGAGATCGGCGCGGTCGGCCACTCGGCGGAACGCCTCGAGCAGGACCGGCCCACCCTTGCGCTCGAACTGCCGGCCGACGAACACGATCCGGGGGCGTCTCGCCGCCGGTCGGTCGAAGCAGCGGGCGGGGGCGGTGATCCCGAACGGCAGGACCTCGAGGTCGTTGCCGTCGAGCCCGTAGTGGTGATGGAGCGAGCGGGCCACCCACTCGGAGTTGGCGACGACGGCGTCGACAGCGGCGAAGACCCGCCGCTCGAAGCGGGCCGCGATCTTCCAGGTGTGGGCGGTGAACCGGGTCGGCGCCCGGTACGGCAGCCGGAACGCGTTCTCGGCGTTGGTCGAGTCGGTGCTGAGCACCGTCGGGGTCGACGAGAGGATCGACGAGCTGAGCAAGGCCGAGTTCTGGGTGTAGACGTGGGCGACGTCGACGTCGGCCAGCAACGCCGGGAGGCGGCGACGCACCCAGGCGCTCAACGCCAGCTGGGCTCGCAGCGGTTGGAGGTCGAGGTCGAGCCGGGCCAGACCCGGGATCGGGGCGCCGAGCAGCTTGCGCAGCAGTCCGGGCGGCGGCACGTCGACGAAGGTGGCGTCGACCCCGTCGAGCTCGGCGACCGCCCGTCGCAGGTGATGGTGCACCGTGGCGTGGCCACCGATGTTCTCGTTGAGGAACAGCACCCGCAGCACATCACCGGGTCGATCGGTCATCGGCCTTCCTCCGACTCGGTGCCGACCACGCGGTCGAGCTCGCAGAAGAAGCCGGCCGCGGCCGCCTCGATCCGGAGCGACTCGTCGACCCGTCGGCGAGCCGCCACACCGTGACGGGCCCGGAGGTCAGGGTCGAGCAGGTAGCGGGTCACGGCGGCGGCGAGGGCGGCAGGGTCGTCCGGGGGCACGACCAGGCCGTGGCCGTCGAGCGCCTCGGGCGCCCCGCCGTGGTCGGTCACGATGACGGCGAGGCCGAGCCCCATCGCTTCCTTCACCACGAGCGGGCCGGCTTCGGGTTCCCGGCTGGCCGACACCGAGATCGTCCAGCGCCGCATCACGCTGACCGGGTCGGCGTGATGGCCGAGGAATTCGACCCGGCCCTCGAGATCGGGCGCGGAGGCCCGCCGGCGGAGCGCCGATTCGTAGTCGCCGTCCTTGGGTAGGACGCCGCCCAGGATCTCGGCTCGCCACTCGCCGGGGACCGTGGCCAGCGCATCGAGGAACACGTCCTGGCCCTTCCAGTCGGTGAGCACGCCGGAGATCCCGACGATCGGGACGCCGGGCGCGGGCGCCATCGGCTCCTCCGGGAACGGCACCCCGTTGTGGACCACGGCGGTGGGGATGCCGAGACTGCGGGCAAATCGCGCCGAGGCGTTCGAGACGGCGACGGCACCGTCGATCCCACCGGCGACCGTCTTCACGATCCGTTGGAGGTCGCCGCGGGTGACCACGTCGTGGATCAGCCACAGGACCGGGGCCTCCGGCCGGGCGGCGACGACAGCGGGCAACGCCATCAGGGAGTTGACGACCACCACGTCGGCGCGGCCCAAAGCGTGGCGCAGTTCCCGGGCGGCCGACAGGTTGCGGACCGCCAGCTTGGCTGTGGCCGCCACCCGGCCACCGTCGCCGAGCTTGAGATCGGGGACGACCCGATGCGGGATGTCGAGCTCGACGCACTCCGCGCCGAGGCGCCCGCTCGGGGCCACCACCGACGCCGCCCATCCGTGCTCGGCGGCGGCGGTGGCGTAGCGGATCATCACTCGCTCGGCCCCCGAGACGACGTCGGTCGCCCCGACGAACACCGCCCGGCGCTTGCCGACCCGGCCGCTCATGCCGCGTCCTCGGTGCGCAGGGCGGCGGCCGCTCGGTAGACCTCGAGGGTCGTCGCCGCGGTCGTCTCCCACGAGAGGGTCGCCACCAGTCGAGCCGACGCCTCGCGTTGCCGGCGCACGAAGTCTTGGTCGTCGAGTGCCGCCCGCAGCATCGCCGTGAGCGCCTCGGTGTCGCGCGGTGGGCACAGCTCGACCCGGTCCTCGCCGGCCCGTGCCCGGTCGGCGAGTTCGGGGAGCGCCCCCACGGCGGAGGCGACCACGGTCGCCCCGCACGCCATCGCCTCGATCGGGGGCAGGCCGAACCCCTCGTAGACGCTGGGATAGGCCACCACCGACGCCGCGGCATAGAGGGCCGGGAGGTCGTCGCGCTCGACGTAGCCGAGCCGACGCACGTCGCCCGGCAGGTCGTCGTCGGCGCTGCCCGCGCCCGCCAACACGAGCGGCACCTCGAGTCGGGCACAGGCCCGGGCGAGGCGGGGAACGTCCTTGCGGGGCTCGATGGTGCCGACGTGGAGCACGAACCGGTCGGGCAGCCGGTGTCGGGCGACGACGTCGGCGACGCGCTGATCGCTCGGCGGCGTCATGTCCGGCGACGGTGCGAGCGAGGTGACCGTGGCCGACCGGCCGAACCGTGTGGCCACCGTCTCGGCGGTGAAGCCGGACACGGCGATGACGGCGTCGGCCGAGCGGATGGCGTGGGCCACGACGAGCTGCTCGCCGCGTGCTCGCACCGACGAATGCGCCCAGGGCACGTCGAACACCGAGAGGTCGTGGACCGTGGTGATCGTCGGCAGCCCGGCGGCGATCGGCAGGTCGATGTCGAGGCTGTGGACCACACCGCCGACGCCGATCGCTTCGCGCTCCTGCGCGGCGAGGGGCCGCAGCGAGGATGCGAGGCGACGGACCCCACCGCTGACCGGCGCCGCCGACGCGTCGAACCCGTCGGGCAGCTCGTCGGCCGCGTCGGCTTGGACGCGGGCCGTCACGGGCACGTCGATCATCGGGGCGAGGTGGCGGAGGAGCTCGCGGCCATAGGTCTGCACGCCGCTGCCGCCGGGGCGGAGCGAGAGGGCGTTGACGAAGACGCCGGTGAGGCCCGCTCGGTCGTGGGGCCGGGAGGCACGGTTGATCGAGACGTGCATGACACCGCTCCAATCAGGATCCAGAAGTAGAGGTCGGCCGGGAAGATCTCCCAGTAGGTGGCGACGACGGCCGCCGCCATCGCGCCGATCGTCGAGGCGGTGACGCCCACAGCGAGGTCGGCGTCGCGCTGGGCGCGCTGTGCCGTTGCGGCGTCGGAGGCCAGCGCGGCCTCGCGACGGCAGGCGTCGCGCCGTCGGGTCGACGAGCGCACGGCGCCCACCAGCATCGTGACGAACAGCCAGAGCCCGAGCGGGCCGAGTTCGACGAGCATCTTCACGTAGTGGTTGTCGGGCTGGTAGCGGTCACCGAGGGGACGGTCCGGGTAGGCCGAGAGGCCGACGGCTGCGTGGTAGCGCTCGGCAGCGGCGCCGGTCGAGCCGATCCCCCGCCCGAGCGGCTCGACGCCGCTCTGCACGACCTCGATGCCCCAGCCGGAGAGGCGGTCGGCGAGCGAGTCGAGCGAGAGGTAGCTGGAGACGTCGACGAAGAAGGCCAGCCCGACCAGGAGCGGGAGCGACACGACAACCCGCCGCAGCGCCGGCCGCTGCACGGCCAGGTAGGCGGCGCCGACGACCAACGCCAGGATGGCGCCCCGCACCACGGTGGTAGCGACGGCGATCACGAGGAGCGGCGAGGCGAGCAGGAACCAGCGGTTGCGACGCCGCGACCGCTCCCCCAGTGCGACCGGCACGGCCACGAGCAGCACGATCGCCAGGAAGTAGCCGAACGGGAAGGGCTGGTTGAACGTCGAGAACGACCGCAGGAGGCCACCGCTGTAGCGGATCGTCTCGTTCCACTCGTACCCCAGGGCGTGCAGCCGGTCGCCGCCGAGAATCTGCTGGACCAAGCCGACGACGGAGGTGATCACCCCGTTGGCCATCAGGATCGACACCAGGCGATCGCGATCGTCGCTGGTCATGGGCGTCCACCACAGCGCCAGCGGAATCAGCAGGTAGAAGTAACCGATCTTGAAACCGAACAGGGCCTGCGACGAGGCGACGGTCAGCGCCGAGAACACGGCGAGACCGGTCAGGACGATCGATGCGCCGGCCCACAGCGGGATCTGTCGGGGCTCTTCGCGCCACGACGGCGCGCCCCGTCGCTGGTACCAGGCCAGCCCGGCGGCGCCGAAGACGAGGGCTTCCTTCCACAGGCCGACGACCCCGGGCAGCGGGGCGATGATCAACAGCCCGTCGTAGGGCGCCAAGGCGGCGACGAGCAGGAGGACGGCCTGGGCCCGCCACTTCAGCAACAGCGAGATCATGAGGCCGCCTCGGCGGCTTCGGCGGCCTCGCCGTCGCCTGCTCGGCTGCGGCGCACGGCCAGGCCGGCGATGGCGACATAGATGACGCCGGCGCCGACGGCGGCGGGGAACCATGGCAGGACCGTCGCCAACCCGGCGCCGACGCCGAGGGCGGCGCCCGCGGCGAGCGCTACCCACAGGGCGAAACCGGGGTCGACGAGCCTGACGTCGAGGGATCGGACCTGGCGGGCGAGGAGGACGACGACCAGCGCCTCGGTGGCCAGGGTGGCCACCGCTGCTCCCTCGAGCGACCAGCGCGGGATCAACACGAAATTGGTCGCGATGTTGAATACCAGTCCGGCCAGCGTCACGAAGGGGTAGACGCGGTGGTGGCCGGCGGCGACGAGGGCCGTGATTGCCAGCGCGCTCTGGGCACCCAAGGCTTCAGCTGCGAGCACGATCGCCGATGCGGAGCCGGCCGCCTCGTAGACCTCGCCGTAGAGCAGGCCGGCGAACTCGGCGCCGAACAGGGCGAAGGCGACCGCCGGTCCGACGGTGGCGAAGGCGAGGATCCGGCCGCCGCTGGTGACGATGTCGGCGAAGCGTGCGGGCGCAGCGGCGGTCCCGGACTCGGGCCACGCGGCGGTGAGGGGCGCCAGGATCGCGGTGGTGAGGGCGAGGGGGACGAAGTGGACGAGGTCGACGAACTTGTAGGCGACCCCGTAGACGGCGACGGCGTCGAAGCCGTCGAGCTTCGAGAGCATCACCGAGTCGATGCGGTAGTACAGGATGACGAACGCGGTGCCGGCGGTGAGCGGGACCGCCTCGCGCAGCAGCCGCTTCCACGTCGCCGGGTCGACCCGGTAGCGGATCGGCATCAGCCGGTGGGCGCCGGGCCCGACCCACGACACGACGATCAGGTCGCGCAACACGGCCGGCACCATGAACCAGACCAGCGAACCGCCCTCGAGGACGAGAGCGACGGTGAGGGCGAGCTGGGCGAGCTGGCCGACGACTCGGCTGTAGGCGAGCGGCAGGAGTCGGTCGCGAACCTGGTAGGCGACCTCGTAGGCGGCGGCCGGGGTGGCGAGCAACACGACCACGCCGCCGACGGCGGTGGCCATCACGACCTCGCGGGGGTAGCCGAGGACGACGACGGCACCGAGGGCGAGGGCGTAGCCGACGACCCCGAGCAGCGAGCGGAGCACGAGGTAGGTCCCGGCGAAGGTGGCCCGATCGGGGCCCGCAGTGGCGTCGGCGGCCGTATCGCCGGCCCGGTCGGCCGGCGCCTGCATGATGCCGGCGACGGCGATGCGGCCGACGCCGAGATCGGTGACCACCGACAACATGCCGAGGATCGAAAACACCAGGGTGAACTGGCCGAACGCTTCCTGGTCGAGCTCGCGGGCGATGAGCACGGTGCCCAGCCAGCCGAGGACGGCGACGACGAGCCGCGAGCCGACGAGGGCGGCGGTGTTCGATGCCAGCCGGCGGCCACCTCCGAACTCGGGGGTGGGCAGGTCGTTGGTTGCGTCGGTCGCGCCCTCGGCGAGGGTGCCGTCGTTGCTCACCAAGGCCTCCACCGAGTCGCTCGCTCCGCCGCCATCAACCAACGAGATGGTACTCGCCCCCCTCGATCGCCTCGTCCGACGAACTACCCAGCCAAGAGGTCGTGGCTGGCCTGTTCGGCCCAGGCGACCACGACACGGGGTCGAGACCCGACCCCTTCCGCCTCGTGATGTGACCGGCGTGACATCTTGGGGCAGACTCTGACCACGGCGTCCGCCCTGGTCGTCGTGCCTGCTGCAAGGGAGCATCCATGACCGACGTGAAGGGCTCGATCCTCGGCAACGCCGTCCTCCGCCGCGAGGACCCGCGACTGCTCAAGGGCGACGATCGCTACTACGACGATCTCGAGGTCCCCGGCCTGGTCTACGTGCACTTCGTCCGGTCGCCCTTCGCCCACGCCACGCTGGGCGCGATCGACATCTCCGAGGCCGCCGACGCTCCCGGCGTGCGCGGGGTCTACACCGCCGACAACCTCGAGATGAACCCCTACCTCGGGTTCCCGATGTTCCCGCCGTACGTCGCGCGCCCGCCGTTGGCGAAGGGCAAGGTCCGCCTGGTCGGCGACATCGTCGCCGCCGTGGTCGCCGACTCTCGGGCCGCTGCGGCCGACGCCGCCGAGCTGATCTTCGTCGACTACGAGCCCCTCGGCACGGTCACCGACGCCGAGACCGCCCTGGCCGACGACGCCCCGGTCCTGTTCGACGAGCACGGCAACAACATGATCTTCGAGACCGGCATCGGCCTCGAAGAGGACCCGCTCGAGGGTGCCGCCCACGTGGCCGAGGGCCGCATCGTGTCGCAGCGCCAGGCCGGCGTGCCGATGGAGCCCAACGGCTGTGTCGCCGTCCCCGGCGACAACGGTCACCTCACCGTGTGGATCCCCAGCCAGAACCCGGTGGCGGTTCGTGACGTGATCGTCGGCCAGCTCGGCCTCGACCCCGAGAACCTGCGCGTCGTCGCCCCGGCCGTCGGCGGCGGCTTCGGCCCCAAGGCCGGCGCCTATGTCGAGTACTTCATCACGACCAAGCTCGCCCAGGAGCTCGGCGTGCCGGTCAAGTGGACCGAGCAGCGCAGCGAGAACATGGTCTCGATGGCGCACGGCCGCGACATGGTCATGTACACCAAGCTCGGCACCGACGCCGAGGGTGTGATCACCGGTCTCGATGTCGACGTGATCGCGGATGGCGGCGCCTACCCGGCGATCGGTGCGTTCCTGACGATGTTCACCCAGACGATGAGCCAGGGCGTCTACCGGATCCCCAAGCTCCGCTTCCACGCCCGGTCGGCCGCCACCAACACCACGCCGACCGCCGCCTACCGCGGCGCCGGGCGGCCCGAGGCCACCCAGATGCTCGAGCGCATCATCGACATCGCGGCCGACGAGCTCGGCATCGACCCGGCCGAGATCCGCCGCAAGAACTTCCTCCAGCCCGACGAGTTCCCCCTCACCACCCACGGCGGGGCCAACTACGACTCGGGCGAGTACGAGTTGGCCCTCGACGCCGCCCTCGACGCCTCCGGCTACCAGGACCTGCTCGCCCAGCAGGCCGAGCGTCGGGCATCCGGCGACTCCAAGGTGCTCGGCATCGGCCTCGGCAGCTACGTCGAGGTGACCGCACCGGCCGGCCTCCACGTCGAGTACGGCGCGATCGAGGTGCAGGACGACGGTTCGGTCGTCGCCCGAGTCGGCACCAGCGCGCATGGCCAGGGTCACGAGACGGCGTTCTCGATGATCGTGTCGGACATGCTCGGCGTGCCGATGGACAAGGTCACGATCCTGCAGAGCGACACCGACGAGATCCCCCGAGGCTCCGGCACGATGGGTTCCCGCTCGCTGCAGACCGCCGGCTCGGCGGTCCACGTGGCGTCCGAGACCGTGCTCGGCAAGGCCAAGGAACTCGCCGCCCACCTCCTCGAGGCCAGCGCGGACGACATCACCAAGGGCGACGACGGCCTCCAGGTGGCCGGGGTGCCCGCCAAGGCCCTCAGCTGGGCCGAGCTGGCCAAGGCCGCCAACGACGACGCCAAGCGGCCCGAGGGCATGGACGCCGGCCTGTCGTTCGAACTCGATTTCGACGGCACCGACTCGACGTTTCCGTTCGGCACCCACGTCTCGCTGGTCGAGGTCGACACCGACACCGGCGAGGTCACGATGGTGCGCCACATCGCCGTCGACGACTGCGGCAAGATCCTGAACCCGATGCTGGTGACCGGTCAGCAGCACGGCGGCATCGCCCAGGGCGCCGCCCAGGCCCTCTACGAGATCGTCGCCTACGACGACGACGGCAACCCGATCACGTCGAACCTGATGGACTACGCGATGCCGTCGGCCGCCGAGCTGATCAGCTTCGAGACGTCCAACACCGAGACCCCGTCGCCCCGCAACCCGCTCGGCGCCAAGGGCATCGGCGAGTCGGGCACGATCGGCTCCACCCCGGCGATCCACAACGCCGTGGTCGACGCCCTCAGCCACCTCGGCGTGAAGCACATCGACATGCCCCTCACCGCCGAGCGAGTGTGGTCGGCGATCCAAGAGGCCCGCTGACCGCAGCGGTCGGCTTCCCCGGGGCCGCCCTGGGCCGATCGACCCCAGAACACGACATGACTTCAGGTCGGGGCACGCTGCTCCGATTGTTTGGTCGTGCTCGTTCATGCTCCCTCTCGGGGCACGAGAGCGGCGACGGCACCACCTGAGGGCGGCAAACCGGCGAGCAGCTTCCGTGCGGACATCCAGGGCCTGCGCGCCCTCGCGGTCGCCCTCGTCGTCGCCTATCACGCCGGCCTTCCCATCCACGGTGGGTTCGTCGGGGTCGACGTCTTCTTCGTCATCTCGGGCTTCGTCATCACCCGTGGCGTCGCCGGCGAACTCGAGCGCACCGGCACGGTGCGGTTGGGGCGCTTCGCCGTTCGCCGTATTCGTCGCCTGCTCCCTGCGCTGGCCCTGATGCTCACCGCGACGATGGCCTTCGCCATCGTCGCGTCGAGCAGCCTGGGGCCGCAGCAAGCCATTTCGGCGACCGGCCACGACGCGGCGCTCTTCCACGCCAACCTCGGGATCTACGAGTCGGTCGGCGACTACTTCGCCCCCGCGGCCGAGAGCAACCCACTCCTCCACACCTGGTCGCTCGCGGTCGAAGAACAGTTCTACGCCGTCTTCCCGCTCATCAGCCTCGTGCTGTGGCGGGTCGGCAAGCCGGCGACCGGTCGGCGTCGACTGAGCATCGGCTACGCCGCGATCGCCGCGGTCACCCTTGCGTTGAGCGTCGCCATGGTCGGCGAGTGGTACCCGTGGGAGGTCGACCACCCACAGGCCTTCAGCTACTTCGCCACCCACTACCGGGCGTGGGAGTTCCTCGCCGGGTGCCTCGTCGCGCTCGCCCTCGCCGACGGCCGTCGCCTCCCGGGGAGCGCGGCAAAATGGTCCGTCCTCGGGCTGGGCGCCGTGGTCGGGTCGGCGCTCCTGCTCGACGCCCGGACGATCTTCCCCGGCTACGCCGCGGTCTTCCCGGTCGCCGGCACCGCAGCTCTCCTCGCGGCCGGGGCGTCTCCCGGTCGATCCCACCTCGGCCGGGCGCTGTCGGCGCGATGGGTCGTGGGCATCGGCGACCTCTCCTATGGCTGGTATCTGTGGCACTGGCCCTTCATCGTCTTCGCCCGAGAGCTCTGGCCGTCGACCTGGTGGGCCGCACTCGCCGCCGCAGCGCTCTCACTCCCGGTGGCTGCCGCCTCGCAACGCCTGATCGAGAACCCGATCCGGTTCGACGGCGGCGAACG
>JAWSVN010000140.1:0-16210 GCA_033851875.1 Acidimicrobiales bacterium | reverse complement strand
TCGGCCTCGATCGTCGGCTGGTTCTGGGCGGTCGGCGGCACGATGTCGGCCGACAGGATCGAGCCGTCGGCGTCGAGGTCGTAGCGGTGATAGAGCAGGCCGCGTGGCGCCTCGGTCGCACCCCAGCCCCGGCCGGCCGCCGGCGGCACCTCGACCCAGGCCCGCTCGGGGACCTCGTAGGCGGTGACGATCCGCACCGCCTCGTCGATGGCGTAGAGGGTCTCGAGCCCGCGAACGACGATGCTGCGGAACGGGTTGTCGACCACCGGCCCGACACCGACCTCGTCGGCCAGTGCGATCACCTCGGAGGGCAGCAGGTCGTGGTTGTTGGCCCAGCGGGCCATCGGGCCGACGTGGTAGCGGCCCCGGGCTCGGGTTCGGGAGTGCAGCGACGTCGAGTGGGCGACGTGGAACTCCTCGAACACCGTCTCGAACTCCGACACGTCGAGGTCGAGCCCCCTGTTCGACACGATCCGACCCTCGTTGAACGGGTACTCGTCATCGTGGCGGAGGCTGACGAACTCGTAGTCGAGCGCCAGCTCGGGGAACTCGAACCCGGCGGTCCACCGGACCAGGTCGATCACGGTGTCGCGGGCCTCGGCGAGGCCGGGCAGGAGGCTGCGTAGTACGGCGACCGTCGGCGCTCGGTGGAAGCCGCCGAGACGGGGATTGATCGGGTGGATCGGGCGGCCGCCGAGCACCTCGACCACGTCGTTGCCGGCCTTCTTGAGCGACAGGACCCGCTGGATCATCTCGGGGTGATCGGCGGCGATGGCGATACCCGACGCGTAGCCGAGGAAGTCGGGAGCGTGGAGGAAGCCGATGTGGAGCACGTGGCTCTCGATCCACTCGCCGCAATAGAGCAGGCGTCGCAGTTCGCGCAGCGTGCCGCCGACGGTCACACCACACGCCCGCTCGATCGCGTGGCTGGCACTCATCTGGTAGGCGACCGGGCAGATCCCACAGATCCGGGCGGTCAGGTCGACCGGCTCGCCGTGCCCACGTCCGCGGAGGAAGCCCTCGAAGAAGCGGGGCGGCTCATAGATCTCGAGGGTGATGTCGCCGGCTCGGCCGTCGACGACCTCGACGTGCATGGCACCTTCGCCCTCGACACGGGCGAGGACGGGGACGTCGATCTGGGCCGACGTCGACGGAGACAGCTGGTGGGTCATCGGTTCCTCCTCGTCGCAGCGAGTTCGACGCGGGTCGCGGCGTCATCGAAAGCCGGAGCAGCGACGTTGATGTTGCGGAGCAGTCGGACGAGCTCGACCTCGTCGTGCCCGACCTCGACCAGATGGTCGGCGAGGGCGTCGGCGTTGGCGTCGTCGACCGGGCCGAAGCAGCCGTAGCAGCCTCGGTGATAGCCGGGGCACAGGGCCCCGCAGCCTCCGAGCGTGACGGGCCCGAGACAGGCGATGCCGTCGGCGACCATCACACAGGTGTGGTTCCGCGTCTTACATTCCACACAGACCGCAGTGTCGGCGAGGCGCGGCGGTCGCCCGTTGAGGGTGGCGTTGACGAGTTCGACGAGCTGGCCCCGGTCGATCGGGCAGCCCCGCAGCTCGGCGTCGACGTCGATGTGCCGGTCGATCCCGGTCGAGGTGGCGAGGGTCGAGATGTACTCCGGGTGGGCGTAGACGGTGGCCACGAGATCGTCGATGTCGGCGCCGTTGCGGAGTGCCTGGATGCCGCCCGAGGTGGCGCAGGCGCCGATCGAGACGACGACCGCCGACTCCTCGCGGATGCGTCGGATCCGTTCGGCGTCGTGGGCCGTGGTGATCGACCCCTCGACGAGCGACAGGTCGTAGGGCCCGTCGACCATCGCGGAGGTCGCCTCCGGGAAGTAGCCGATGTCGATCGCCCCCGCCACGGCGAGGAGCTCGTCCTCACAGTCGAGCAGGCTGAGTTGGCAGCCGTCGCACGACGCGAACTTCCACACGGCGACCTTGGGTCGTGTCGCTTTCATGTCGCCGTCTCCCTCTCCCTCGTCTCACAGTCCTCGTACGCCGTGGAAGGGGCCGATCTCGGCCCACGACATGACGGGCCCGTGCCGGCACACCAGCACCGGACCCAATTGGCAGTGTCCGCAGACGCCGGTGCCGCACTGCATGTTGCGCTCCAGGGTCAACCAGATCCGACTCGGCTCGACGCCGAGCTCGACGAGGCGGCGGGCGGTGGCGCGCATCATCGGGTCGGGACCGCACACCAATGCGGTGGTGTCGGGCCCGTCGAGGCCGAGCTCGTCGAACAGGTCGGTCACCATGCCGACGGCGCCGGACCATCGCGGCGTGTCGGCTGCGTCGCCCGCCGGGTCGTCGACGATCGTGTGCGTCTCGATCCCGGCCTCGGCCCAACGCTCGTGATCCCGGCGGTAGAGCAGCCCGTCCGGGTTGCGGGCGCCTTGCACGAGGACCCGCCGACGGAACCGATCACCGGTGCCGGCGAGCACCTCGACCGCGCTGCGCAGTGGGGCCATGCCCAGGCCGCCGGCGAGCACGACGACGTCGCGAGTCGTGATCTGTTCGAGTGGCCAGGGCCGCCCCAGTGGTCCTCGGACGGTGATGATGCCGCCGATGTCGGTGACGGTCAGGGCACGGGTGATCGGCCCGGCTCGGCGAACCGTGTAGGCACGGGCCCCTTCGTCGGTTGGCGCCGAGCTGATCGAGATGGCGGCCTCGCCGATGCCGAACGCGCCCAGCATCGAGATCTGGGCCGGTTCGAACGCCGGGGCCACCCCGTCGACCGGCTCCAGCACGAGGGTGACCGTGTCGGCGCCCTCGTCGATCCGGTCGACCACGCGGTGCACCCGGGGCACATCGGCATCGTTCATGAGATCACCTCTGCGGCTTCGGCGGTGAGGTCGATCCCGACCGGGCACCAGGTGATGCAGCGTCCGCAGCCGACGCAGCCCGACTCGCCGAACTGCTCGTGCCACGTCGAGAGCTTGTGGGTCAGCCACTGTCGGTAGCGCCGATCCCGGCCGTCGCGGATCGGCCCGGACCCCATGTGGGAGAAGTCGAGGCGGAAGCACGAGTCCCACGTGCGGCGTCGCTCGGCGAACTCGCCGGCCAGGTCGGTGGTGTCGATCAGGTCGGAGCAGAAGCACGTGGGGCAGACGAGGGTGCAGTTGGCGCAGGCGACACAGCGCTCGGCGACGGCCTGCCAGTGGTCGTCGCCGAGGTGGCCGAGCAGTCGGGCCGCCACGTCCGGGGGCAACGCCCGACGCTGGAGGTGGCCGGCATCATGGACGGCGCGGGTGGCGGCGTGGGCCTCGGCACCGGTCGCCGGCACATGGTCGACGGCGACGAGGAGCTCCCGACCGCGGTCGGAGGTCGCCTTGGCCAGGAAGCGAGGGCCCTCGACGCCGTCGCCCACGTCGATCTCGGTCAGGACGAGGTCGGCCACGGCCGCTGCGCCGGCGTCGACATCATGGGCCGGCCCGGTCCCGGCCGACGCACAGAAGCAGGTGTCGGTACTCCGGGTGCATTCGACCACGACGACGAGCAGGTCGTCGCGGCGGGCGCGGTACGCCCGATCGGGATGTGGGCCACCGAGCAGCACCGTGTCGAGCCGGGCGATCGCTGCGGCCTCACACGGGCGCACGCCGAGCAGCGCGGTCGGGATCACGTCGGTGCCGGCGAGGTGGACGGCCACCTCACCCTCGGTCCGGTGCAGGGTCCACACCGGGGCCTCGGGCGGATGCACGATCGCCTTGGGTGACCCCGTCGCCAAGCTGACGCCGAACACGGTCGCCGTGCCGTCGTCGACGAGGCGCCGCCGGCCGGGCTCGGTCTCGTCGTGCCAGCCGATCGGCAGCGAGTCGACCCCGTCGATCTCGTCCCACACCACGTCGATGTCGGCACCGTGCGGCACTCGACGGGGTGCGAGCAGTCGCCGACCGCCCTCCGAACCGTCGTCTCCCAGAGCGCCGATCAGCGCCGCCAGGCCGTCGAGCCCGAACGAGACACGTTGGTCCATGATTCACCCCCCGAGCGCCGACGCCGGCCCCATTGCCGGCAGCGGACCTCCTCAGGGTCACCGCTGTCGGTCGCGTCGACCAGGGGCCAAGGTCACCGCCTCGTCGGCTTCGGCGGGAGGCGGCCCGGCGACTACCCTCCCGGGCCGTGACGACCAAGACGAACCCCGGCAACTTCTTCGAGGACTTCCGCGTCGGCGACGTGCTCCAGCACGCCACCCCGCGCACGGTGGGCGACGGCGAGCGGGCCCTCTACACGGCCCTCTACCCCACCCGGTTCGCCCTGCCGTCGTCGTCGGCGTTCGCCGCAGCGTGCGGACTCGACGTCTTCCCGCTCGAGGACCTGATCGGCTTCCACGTCGCCTTCGGCAAGACGGTGCCCGACGTGTCGCTCAACGCGGTGGCGAACCTCGGCTACGCCGATTGCCGGTTCCTGCGGCCCGTCGTGCCGGGCGACACCCTCCAGACCAGCTCCGAGGTGATCGGGCTCAAGGAGAACTCCAACGGCAAGACCGGCATCGTCTACGTGCGCTCCACCGCCGTCGACGCCGCGGGCGAGCCGGTGCTCACCTGGGCCCGCTGGGTGATGGTCCGCAAGCGTGACGTCGACGCCCCCGCCCCCGAGGCCGTCGTGCCCGAGCTGCCGAAGGTCGTCGAGCCGGGCGACCTCCCGGTCCCCGCCGGCCTGACCTTCGCCGACTACGACACCGCTCTGTCGGGCGAGCCGCATCGGCTCGGCGACTACGAGATCGGCGAGAAGATCGACCACGTCGACGGCGTGACGATCACCGAGGCCGAGCACATGCTGGCCACCCGCCTGTGGCAGAACACCGCCAAGGTCCACTTCAACAGCCAGGTGCGCGACGACGGCCGTCACCTGATCTACGGCGGCCACGTGATCTCGCTGGCTCGGGCCCTGAGCTACAACGGCCTCGCCAACGCCCAGATGATCGTCGCCATCAACGGTGGCAGCCACACCGCCCCGTGCTTCAGCGGCGACACGGTCTACGCCTGGTCCGAGGTGCTCGACAAGGCCGAGCTCACCGACACCGTCGGCGCGATCCGGCTCCGCCTGGTTGCGGTCAAGGACACCCCCGCCAGCGACTTCCCCCTGCGGGGCGACGACGGCAAGTACGCCCCGGGCGTGCTGCTCGACCTCGACCTCTGGGCGCTCATGCCGATCTGAGCCCCCATCACGGCCCTGCCAACTGGTCCGTCATAAATATTCACTATCGACTGAACAATCAGAGGCCGGTACCGTCGTACCCATGACGACGTACTCCTACGGGGCCGGCCTCTGGCTGTTCGGCCAGTTCATCGATCGCTACGCCACCGACGCCTACGGACCTCCCGTGAGCACGGTCGAGGCGATCCGGACGGCCGCCGAGGTCGGGCGCCTCTCCAGCCTCGACATCAACATCCCCTTCGCCGGCAACGCCGACGGGAGCGCCGAGACCGTGGCCGACGTCAAGGCCGCCCTCGACGACACCGGGATGACCGCTGAGGCGATCACCCCCGCCATCTACTCGAGGGTCTTCCAGAAGGGCGCCTTCACCAACCCCGACCCCGCGGTGCGGACCCAGGCGATCGACCTCTGCAAGGAGGCGATCGAGGTCGCCGGCGAGCTCGGCGCCCGCTACGTCAAGTTCTGGCCCGGCCAGGACGGCCACGACTACCCCTGGCAGGTCGACCACGACAAGGTCTGGCACGACGAGCTCGACGGGATCCGGCAGGTCATCACCTCGGCGCCCGAGATGCAGTTCGCCATCGAGTACAAGCTCAAGGAGCCGCGCCTCCACATGCTGCTCGCCAACGCCGCCACCACCCTGCTGGCGATCGACGAGATCGGCGAGGACAACCTCGGCGTCGTCATGGACTTCGGCCACTCGCTGTTCGCCAAGGAAGCGCCGGCCGCCGCCCTCAAGGCGATCCACCGCAAGGGCAAGCTCGTGTCGATCGAGCTCAACGACAACCGGCTCGAGTGGGACGACGACCTGACCGTCGGCTCGAACCACCCGGTCGAGACCCTCGAGTTCCTCCAGGCCGTGCGCGAGATCGGCTGGGACGGGCCCCTCCTGCTCGACCAGTTCCCCTTCCGCGAGGACCCGGTGGCGGCAGCGAAGCTGTCGATCGAGACGATCGACGCCATGTTCGCCCTCCTCGACCGCCTCGACCTCGACGCCGTCGACGCGGCGCGCGCCGATCACGACGCGATGGCGTCGCAGCGGCTCGTCATGGCCGAACTGCTCGGCGGCCTCGGACCCCGATGACGGCGACCGTAACCATGAGCCCCGACGAGCTTCGCGAGCTGGCCCGCCTGGTCCGCCTCGACGACCTCGAGCTCGTGATGGCCGCCGGCCAGGGCCACCTCGGCAGCGACTACTCCTGCATCGACATCCTCACCACGCTGTATCTCGGTGGGGTGCTGCGGATCGACCCGGCCGAGCCCGACCACCCCGAGCGTGACCGCTTCGTGTTGTCGAAGGGTCACACCGCCGGCGGGCTCTACTGCGTCCTCGCCCGGGCGGGCTTCCTCCCCCACGAGGAACTGTCGACCTTCCTCGAGCCGCTCTCCGCGCTCAACGGTCACCCCAACCGCCGCAAGGTGGCCGGGGTCGAGACCAACACCGGCCCCCTCGGCCACGGTTTCCCGGTCGCGGTCGGCATCGCCACCGCCGCCCAGGTCACCGGCGCCCGCTACCGGACGTTCGCGCTGTGCGGCGACGGCGAGCTCCAGGAGGGGTCGATGTGGGAAGCGGCGATGTTCGCCGGCCACCGCGGCCTCGATCAGCTCACCCTGATCGTCGACCGCAACCGCCTCCAGCAAGGCGCCCGCACCGAGGCCACCAACAACCTCGATCCCCTCGACGAGAAGTTCCGGGCCTTCGGCTGGACCGTGCGCGAGGTCGACGGCAACGACCCCGCCGCCCTGCTCGACGCCTTCGGTGCCCTCCCCCTCGACGAGGGCCGCCCGACCTGCCTGATCGCCAACACCGACAAGGGCTCCGGCGTCAGCTTCATGGCCGACAACGTCGCCTGGCACCACAAGGTCCCCAACGCGGAGGAGTACGCCCAGGCCCGCATCGAACTCGGAGCCCCCGCATGAGCGCCGCCCCAATGACCGAAACGCTCTCACCCGAAACGCTGTTCGACTGCCGTGACGCCGGCGCCCAGGCGATGGTCGACCTGGCCCGAGCCGACGAGCGGGTCGTCGCCGTGTGCAACGACTCGGTCGGCTCGTCGAAGCTCGCCGCCTTCCGCGACGAGTTCCCCGACCGCCTGATCAACGTCGGCATCGCCGAGCAGAACATGGTCTCGACCGCCGCCGGCCTCGCCAACGGCGGGCTCCGTCCCTTCGTGTTCGGCGCCTCCTGTTTCCTCACCGCTCGCGCCCTGGAACAGATCAAGGTCGACGCCGCCTACTCGGGCTACCCGATCGCGTTCGTCGGCATCTCGAGCGGCATGGCCTACGGCGAGCTCGGCCCGACCCATCACTCGATCGAGGACATCGCCTGGCTCCGAGCGATCGCCGAGCTCGACATCGTCGTGCCGGCCGACCCGGCCGAGCACACCTGGGCGTTCGAGACCGCCCTGACCTCGGACCGCGCCACGTTCATCCGCACCAGCCGCATCGGCGTGCCGGCCGTCCACCCCGACGGCCACGACTTCGCCGTCGGCTCGGCCGCTCGTCTGCGCGACGGCGACGATCTCACGATCATCGCCAACGGCACCCAGGTCGCCATCGCCCTCGCCGGTGCCGAGGCACTCGCGGCCGACGGCATCCAGACTCGGGTCCTCAACGGATCATGGATCGCCCCGTTCGACCGCGACGCCATCGTGAGCGCGGCGGCCGAGACCGGCGCCGTGATCACCCTCGAGGAGGGCACGGTCAAGGGTGGTCTCGGCGGCCTCGTCGCCGAGACACTCGCGACCACGCACCCGACACCGATGCGCATGCTCGGCGTGCCCGGCGTGTTCGCACCGACCGGTTCGGCCACCTGGCTGTTCGACCACTTCGGCATGTCGGTCGACGGCATCACGGCAGCGGCCGCCGAGCTGCTCTCCGACCGGTGAGCACGCAGCCATGACCCGTCCGGGCGCCGTCGTCGCCGTCGACCAGGGCACGACCAACACCAAGGCCGTGGCCGTCGACGCCACCGGCGTCGCCCTCGCCGTGGCCTCGCAGCGGGTCGAGATCGACTTCCCCCGCCCGGGGTGGGTCGAGTCCGACCCGGCCGCCCTGTGGGCGTCGACCGTCGCCACGCTGCGCCGGGTCACCGGCGCCCTGGCCGATGGCCCCGACCCCGAGATCGCGGCCGTCGGGCTCTCCAACCAGCGGGAGACCGTCGTCGCCTGGGACCGAGCCACCGGCGAACCCCTCGGCCCGGCCCCGAGCTGGCAGTGCACGCGCGGTGCCGATCTGGTGGCCGAGCTCGACGCCGGTCCCGACGCTGCCGCTCGCCGGGCACTGGTCGCCGAGCGGTCCGGCCTCGCCCTCGACCCGATGTTCTCGGCGTCGAAGATGCGGTGGCTCCTCGACCAGGTGCCCGCCGCTCGCGAGCGGCTCGCCGATGGCCGACTCGCGCTCGGCACCGTCGACTCGTGGCTGGCGTTCCGGCTCAGCGGCGGACAGTCGTTCGTCACCGACCGGACCAACGCGTCGCGCACGGCCCTGCTCCGGCTCGACGACGCCAGCTGGGACCCCGAGCTCTGCGAGCTGTGGGGCATCCCTCTTGGCGTGCTCCCCGAGATCGTCGCCTCGTCCCAGGCCGTCGGCGTCGTCGCCTGCGACGAGCTGCCCGAGCTCGCCGGCGTGCCGATCGGGGCCCTCGTCGGCGACTCCCACGCCGCCGCGGTCGGCCTCGGCGTGCTGCAGCCCGGAGGGGTGAAGGCCACCTTCGGCACCGGTTCGTCGGTGCTCGCCCCCGTCGCCACCGTGGCCGAGGTCCCGGCCTCGCTGTCTCGGACCATCGCCTGGTCGGCAGCAACGCCCGACGCCACGATCTACGCCGCCGAGGGCAACATCTACGCCACCGGCGCCGCCCTCGAGTGGGCGGCCGACCTGCTCGGCCTCGACGGTGACGTCGGAGCCCTGGAACGACTCGCCGGCTCGGTCACCGACGCCGGCGGGGTGACCCTCGTGCCGGCGTTCAGCGGCCTGGGCGCGCCGCACTGGGACCGCGACGCCCGCGGCACGATCAGCGGCCTGACCCGGGGGTCGGGTCGCCCCCAGATCGCCCGAGCCGCCTTCGAGGCCGTCGCCCATCAGATCGCCGACGTGCTCGACGTGCTGCCCGAGGCAGGCACGACCGAAGGGCCGACGACGATCGACGCCGACGGCGGCGCGATCCGCAGCCCCCTCCTCGCCCAGATCGTGGCCGACTTGACCGGGGCGACCGTGCGACGGTCGGAGCACCCGGAGGTGGCCGCCCTCGGCGCCGCCCTCCTCGCCGGGCTCGCCACCGGCCTGTGGCCGAGCGTCGATGCCCTCGGCGATCTCGAACGCCCGGTGACCGTGCTCGAGCCCGGGCTGGACGACGCCGAACGTCTCGCCGCTCGGGCTGAGTGGCGCCGGGCGGTACCGTCACGATCGACCCTGCAGACACACTGACGACCGACACTGAGACCGTGACCGATGCCCGTTGCCCCCGATGATCGCCTGCTGACGAAGGTCGCGCGCCTCTATCACGAGGACGGGTGCAGCCAGTTCGACGTCGCCGATCGGCTCGGGTTGAGCCAGGCCAAGGTCTCGCGTCTCCTCAAGGAGGCGAAGGCTCGGGGCATCGTCACGGTGACGGTGACCAGCCCGGTCGGTGTGCACACCGACCTCGAGGCCGACCTCGAGGCCGCTTTCGAACTCAGCGAGGCGATCGTCGTCGAGTCCGCCGCCGACGGCGACCAGCTCCTCCGCGACCTCGGCGCCGCCGCGGCCCGCCACCTCGAGACCACGCTGCGGCCCGGCATGGTGCTCGGCATCTCGTCATGGAGCGACGCCCTTCGGGCCACGGTCGACGCCATGAAGCCGGTCAACACGCTGAACGGCCTCAAGGTCGTGCAGATCCTCGGTGGCGTGGGCGACCCCGACGCCGAACGGCATGCCACCGAGCTGGCCCGGACCCTGGCGCTCACCGTCCGTGGCGAGGCGGCGCTGCTGCCCGTGCCCGGGGTCGTGGCCAGCGCCGCCGCGAGGGACGTCCTCAGCGACGAGCCCTCGGTCCGCCGCGCCCTCGACCTGTTCCCCACCGTCTCGGTGGCCCTGGTCGGGATCGGCGCCGTCGAGCCGTCGCCCCGCCTGGCGAGGTCGGGCAACGTGTTCTCCGACGACGAGCTCGCCGACCTCGAACAGCGCGGCGCGGTCGGCGACATCTGTCTTCGCTTCTTCGACGACGCCGGTATCCCGCTCGTCGGACCGCTGGCCGATCGGGTGCTCGGCATGGACCTCGCGACACTCGCCGGCGTGCCGCGCCGCATCGCCGTCGCCGCCGGCGAGCGCAAACTCTCGGCAATCGCCGGCGCGCTGCGAGGCGGGCTCCTCACCCAGCTGGTCACCGACCAACGCACCGCCGAGGCCTTGCTCGAACACCCCGCTGGCTAGGGTGGTCGCTCGATGTCGGCGCCCTCACTCCTCTACCTCAGCAAGCAGTGGGAGACCGCCGTGCGATCCCACCTCGAGGCGGTCCTCTCACCCGCCGGCGTGAGCGTCGCCCAGTACACCGCCTTGACCGTGCTCGAACGCAGCCCCGGCCTGACGTCGGCGACGCTCGCCCGACGGGCGTTCGTGACCGCCCAGGCGATGAGCGAGGTCGTGCGCACCCTCGAGGCCAACGGGCTGATCACTCGTGCGCCGGACCCCGACCACGCCAAGCGGCTCCTGATCGACCTGACCCCGTCGGCCACCGAACTCTTGGCCGAGCTCGGCGACCCGGTGGCCGCGATCGAGACCGAGATGACGGCCGACCTCGACGCTGGCGACGCCGCCGACCTCCGCCGCATGGTCAGCAGCTGCCTCGATCGCCTGCGATCCTGACGAGACCCGCCCGCGGTTGTCGACAGGATTGTCGACAACACCTCGGCAGCGGGCCAGAATGAGCGGCGTGACCTCTCGAGCCCCCGGCGTCCCCCTGCTCCTGATGCGCGGCGGCACCTCGAAGGGGGCGTTCGTCCTGGCCAACGACCTGCCCGACGACCCGGCCGAGCGCGACGATCTCCTGCTCCGCCTGATGGGCTCACCCGACCCGCGCCAGATCGACGGCCTCGGCGGCGGCCACCCCCTCACCACCAAGGTGGCGGTCGTGCGACCCTGCCCCGACGATCGGGCCGACGTTGCCTACCTGTTCCTCCAGCCCTCGGTCGACGAGCCGCTGGTCGCCGATCGCCAGAACTGCGGCAACATGCTCGCCGCCGTCGGCCCCTTCGCCGTCGAGCGAAGCCTCGTCTCGGTCGCCGACGACGCGACCGAGGCGTCGGTGCGGATCCTGATGGAGAACACCGACTCGATCGCGGTGGCCACCTTCCCCGTCGCCGACGGCCTGCCCGTCTACGACGGCGACCTCGCCATCTCCGGGGTGCCGGGCACCGCCGCCCCGATCCGACTCGACTTCGAGGACGTCGCCGGCTCCAGTTGCGGGGCCCTGTTCCCCACCGGCAACCTCGTCGACACGGTCGCCGGCGTGGCCGTGACCCTGGTCGATCACGGGATGCCGGTCGCCCTGATCCGATCCGACGCCCTCGGCATCGACGGTGACGAGGCACCCGCCGACCTCGAGGCCAACGCGACGCTCCGCTCCACCCTCGAAGCGATCCGGATCGCCGCCGGTCCGCTGATGGGGCTCGGCGACGTGGCCGACACGACCGTGCCCAAACTCACGATCGTCAGTGCCCCGTCGGGCAGCGGGTCGCTGGCCACCCGCACCTTCATCCCGCATCGCTGCCATGACGCGATCGGCGTCCTCGGCGCGCTGAGCGTCGCCGTCGCCGCCGAGGTGCCCGGCACCGTCGCCCACGATCTCGTCGCACGGACCGCCATCGACGCCGCCGGCGGGACGCTCACCCTCGAGCACCCGACCGGCACCTTCGCTGCGGCCATCACCGTCACGACCGCGACCGACGGCCAGATCGAGATCGACCGAGCCGGGATCGTCCGCACCGCCCGGGCGCTCATGGACGGCGTCGCACGGCCCCGCCCGATTGCACNNGCACGGCCCCGACAGGCGTCCTGAACCAAGGAGCACCCATGACCAAGCCGATCCCCGGACCCCACCCGGACCCCCACGCGCCGGCGACGTTCACTCCTCCGGCGGGCGCGTGCGACGCCCATTGCCACGTGTTCGGGCCGGCCGATCGCTTCCCGTTCGCCGCCAACCGGGCCTACACCCCGCCCGACTCGGGCATCGATGCGTTCGAGGCCCTCCAGGATCGGCTCGGCCTCAGCCGCGCCGTGTTCGTGCAGGCCAGCTGCCACGGCACCGACAACGCCGCGATGGTCGACGCCCTGCATCGGGGCAACGGCCGCTACGCCGGCGTCGCCATGATCGACGAGGGCTTCGACGACGCCGCGATCCGCGAGCTGCACGAGGCCGGCGTACGAGGCACCCGCTTCAACTTCGTCGCCCACCTGGGCGGGGCCCCCGACCTCGACGTGTTCTGGCGGATCGTCGACCGGGTGGCCCCGCTCGGGTGGCACATCGTGCTCCACTTCGACGCCAAGGACCTGCCGGCCCACGCCGAACTGCTCGACCGGATGCCGTGCCCGTTCGTGATCGACCACATGGCTCGAGTCCCGGTCACCGATGGCCTCGACCAAGAGCCGTTCCAGGCGTTGCTCGCCCTGATGGCCGACGAACGGGCGTGGGTGAAGATCTCGGGCGCCGAGCGCCTGACGGCCGACGGGCCGCCCCCGTACGACGACGTCGTGCCCTTCGCCCAGGCCCTGATCGCCGCCGCCCCGGATCGCATCCTCTGGGGCACCGACTGGCCCCACCCCAACGTGCGGCACATGCCCGACGACGGTGACCTGGTCGACCTGATGACGAGCTTCGCCCCCGACGAGGCCACGCGCACCAAGATCCTCGTCGACAACCCCGAGCGCCTCTACGATTTCGGCTGATGACGAGCGAACCAACGTCGGAGGTCGTCGACCTCCTGCGCCGAGACATCCTGGCGGGCGTGTTCGCTCCGGGCGAGCGCCTGGTCGAGCTGCAGCTGACCCGGCGCTACGAGTGCGGCCGGGCGCCGATCCGCGCCGCGCTGGTCGAGTTGGCCAGCGAGGGACTGATCGACCGAGAGGCCAACCGCGGCGCCACCGTGCGGCGGATCACCGTCGCCGACGTCATCGAGATCACCGAGGCCCGCGCCGCCCTCGAGAGCCTCGCCGCCGGCCACGCAGCCACCCGTGCCACCGACGACGAACGCGCCGAGTTGCGCCAGATCATCTCCGAGATGGAAGCGGCCGTCGCCCGCGACGACGCCGTCGGTTACTCGGCGCTGAACGGTCGCCTCCACCGGCTGATCCACACGGCCAGCCACCACCGCGTCGCCACGGAACTGGTGGCCAACCTGCGCAACCGGGCCAGCCATCACCACTACCAGCTGGCTCTGATGCCCGGCCGCCCGGCCGAGTCGCTCCCCCAGCACGCCGTGATCGTCGAGGCGATCGTCGCCGGCGACCAGGCCGCCGCCCAAGCGGCGATGTTCGCCCACCTCAGCTCGGTGATCGGCGTCCTCGAACGCTGGCAGGCAATGGACTGACCACACCCTCCTCCGACTACGGTCGGCGGTGTGACAATTCGGAGGGAACCCGGACGGCGCCGTCAGCGCGCGTCCACACGCACGCTCACCATCGGCCTGGTGGCGGCGATCGCCACCGCGGGATGTGGTGCGATCCCAGGCGCCGGCGGCGACGACGGCGGCACGATCACGGCCGGCCTCGGTCGGCTGCCCGCTGCGCTGCTCGACGACGAGGCCAACCGGGACAGCAATGCCCTGCTCGGCTCGGTCGAAGTCGTCGACCTCGCCGCAGTGAGCGACGCCCAGGGTCTCGATCGCCCGGACCCCGACAACATCGACGAGACGACGGCGTGGTTGGTCGACCTGATCGTTCCTCCCCAGGACGCGATCGACGAGGTCCGTGTCCCGATGGTCACGCTCCCGGCCGCGCCCACGGTCAAGGATCCGCTCGCGATCGAAGAGTGGCGTGACGAGTTCGGCTTCCCGCTCGGCGAGGTGACCGACACCGCATCCTTCACCGACGGGCCGAACGCCATGACCGTGTTCGGCTCATCCATCGACGATCCGACCGGTTCGCTCGCACCGCTCGCTGGCGTCGATGACGTCTTCACCGTCGGCGAGGGCGACGACTTCGAGACGGCCCTCGAGGTTCGAAGCGCCAGTCGCCCGCTCGGACGGCCATGGCGGGTCGCGGCCGACGACGGCCAGGTGGCGATGTCGCCGTCGACGCCGGCGATCGAGGCATGGCGCGACGGGCCCAGGCTCGACTCCCATGTCGAGTTGGCCGATGTCGCGGCTGCGCTCGACCGTCACGACGCCATCGCTGCGACCCTGCTCCTGTTCGACCCGGACGCCGAGCGGCTCCCCCTGCCCGGCGACCGCGACGTCGCCCAGCCCGATCTCCTTCCGATCCCGCCGTTCGTGGCGCTCGGCATCGGCGGTGCCGTCGACGGCGACAACCGGATCGTCATCGCGGCCTACCGCTTCGGGTCTGCCGAGGTCGCGGAGAAAGCGGCCGAGGCGATCGAGCAGCGCTGGGCCGACGGAACGTCGCTCGTCTTCCGCTACCAGTTCGCCGACGTGACCGACCTGCAAAGCGTCACGACCGACGGCTCCACGGTCACGGTCGTGGCCCACCTCACCGGCTCGAGCGACGCACCCCTGCAGTGGCTCTTCCAAGACGATCTGGTGTTCCGGGCTGACTGACTCCCGGTGAAAACTCCATTGATATAAAGGAGCTTGACACTCCGCTCCGGGCTCCATAGCTTGGCGCCATGAGCCAACGCGCCAGCCTCGACGACGACTACGGCCTGCCCGACTCGGTCCATGCCGAGCTCGACGGACCGATCCTGACCGTCACCCTCGATCGACCGGCGAAGCGCAACGCCCTCGACAACGCCACGGTCGACGGCTTCCGGCGGGTCTTCTCCGCCCCTCCGGACGAGGCTCGCTGCGCCATCCTCGTCGCCGAGGGCGAGCACTTCTCGGCCGGCCTCGACTTCTCGTCGCTCAACGAGACCAACACCTTCGAAGGCGTCCTCCACTCCCGGAACTGGCACGACGCGTTCGACCACCTGGAGAAGGGTCGGCTCCCGATCATCTCGGTGCTGAAGGGCGCCGTGATCGGCGGCGGCCTCGAGCTGGCGGCGTCGACCCACATTCGCATCGCCGAGGCGTCGTGCTTCTTCGCCCTGCCCGAGGGCACCCGGGGCCTGTTCGTCGGCGGGGGCGCGTCGGTGAAGGTCAGCCGCCTCATGGGGGTGGCGGCGATGACCGACCTCATGCTGACCGGCCGGGTCCTCGACGCCGACGACGGCCACCGTCTCGGCCTNNGCCAAGATCGCCGAGAACTCACCGGTGACCAACTACGCGGTGCTGCAGGCGCTGCCGAGGATCGCCGAGGTCGGACCGAACGAGGGCCTGTTCATGGAGTCGCTGATCGCGGCGGTCTCCTCCGGCAGCGACGAGGCCAAGGAGCGCATGAACGCCTTCCTGGCCGGCAAGGCGGCCAAGGTCGCGATGGCCAGCACCAGCACCGAGGGGGACGCATGAGCGACGCCAGCACCGAGCTGGCCGGCCGGGAGATCTGGTCGCCGAAGCCCGACGTCCGATCGACGAGCCAGGTCGGCGCCTACATGGACTGGCTGGAGGCCGAACGAGGCCTGGCGTTCGCCGACTACCACGCTCTCCATCACTGGTCGGTCACCGACATCGAGGGGTTCTGGCAGTCGATGTGGGACTACTTCGGCATCGAGGCAACCGAGTCGCCGACCGCCGTGCTCGGCGATCGCGGCCTGCCCGACGCCGCCCCCTTTCGCAACGTCGAGTGGTTCCCGGGCGCCCGCCTCAACTACGCCCAGCACATCGTCGGCGGCCGCTTCGACGACGACAAGGTCGCCGTGCTCGGTCGCTCACAGACCCGCGACGGCGTCGAGCTGACCTACGGCGAACTGACCGAGCAGGTCGCTCGGGCCCGGGTCGGCCTCCAGCGCCTCGGCGTCGGCAAGG
>JAWSVN010000139.1:0-10865 GCA_033851875.1 Acidimicrobiales bacterium | reverse complement strand
TCAGCCCCCGAACCCCAGCTCAGCCTCCAATTCGGCGGCGACAGCGGCGAACAGCAGCTCGCCGCCGGCGACGGTGAGATGGATGCCGTCGGATTCCCGCAAGGTTCGTTCGGTGCCGTCGACGCCGGGCCCGGTCGAGCGGTAGGCGTCGTTGGCGTTGGCCAGCACCGGACGGGAATCGAAGAACGCGACCCGGGGCCGGGCGGCGGCTTCCTCGGCGTAGATCGAGTTGAGGAGCCGCATCCGTCCGTCGAAGTCGTCGCTGCGCATCACCGGCTGGCCGACCCAGACGACCACCACGTCGGGGTCGGCGGCGATGAAGAGATCCATCACGGCCGCCACCCGGGCCCGGTAGACGGCGATCCACTCGTCGCTGCCGTAGGACACGGCCCGGTCCTCGTGCATGAACGACTGGGCGTCGTTGGCTCCGAACATCGCCACGACGAGTTCGGGCGGGTCGGCGGCGGCGACGGCCGCGACGTGGGAGGGCCAGTCGAAGAAGTCGGGGCGACTGAGGCCCGTCGCCGGGCGTTCGTCGAGCCGGACGACGGCGACGCCGCTCTCGACGAACCAGCGCTGGCCGGCCTGGCCGACGGTCCGCACCGTCGAGTCGCCGAGGATCAGCACGTCGAGCGGCTCGCTGGCCGTGGCCGGCCGCACCGTTGGCGGCACCGCCTCGGTCGTCGTGGTGGTGGCCGGTGCCGTCGTGGTCGTCGACCCGCCGGGCATCGCGAGGGGCACCGTCGACGCCGACGGGTCGCTCGGGTCCACCGTGGTCGCCGTCGTGGGCGACGCCACGATCGTGATCGTCGGGGTCTCGGCCCGACCGAGCACGGTGTCGGCGGCATCGTGGGCGGCGGCGATGCCGACCGCCGAGGCGACGGCGTCGACGGGCTCCCACACCGACAGCCACCGGTCGCGGGGTGCGCCGAGCGGCTTCGCCTCGCTGTCGGCGAGGAGGCGGGGTGCGTCGAGGAAGGCGGCGGCCAGGAGGGCGCCGACGACGACGGCCAAGACGACGCCGGCGGGTCGCCGATCGTCGGCGTGGCGGAGGTCGGGGTCGGCGGGACGGAGGGGACGCATCAGAACTGGAAGTAGATGAAGGGGGCGACGCCCTCGGGGCCGAGGACGTCGATGGCGACGAGCACGAGCGCCGCGACGGCGGCCTGGGCGACGGCGGGGAGACCACCGAAGCGGGCGACGACCCGGTCGGCGGCGTGGTCGGGCACGAACTGAGAAGCGAGTGACGCCCCGATCACCGCCGCCAGGGTGACGGTGACCAGCGACGGGGTGGGTACCTGGGCGACGGTGGCGATCTGGGCGATCACGTCGGCGGCGACGCCGGTGTCGGGGGCTCGGAAGAAGATCCACGCCAGGCAGACGATGTGGAAGGTCAGCAACCACCGCAGGAGGCGGGCGACGTCGTCGGGCAGGGCGGCGGTCTGGGAGCGACGGGATCGTTCGGTGACGAACCGCTCCGCTGCCAACACGCCGCCGTGGATGGCGCCCCAGATCACGAACTGCCACGCCGCGCCGTGCCAGAGGCCGCCGAGCACCATCGTCAACGCGAGGTTGCGGTAGGTCAGCAGGGTGCCGCCACGGTTCCCGCCGAGGGGGATGTAGAGGTAGTCGCGCAGGAAGCTCGACAGCGAGATGTGCCAGCGGCGCCAGAAGTCCTGGAGCGACTCGGCGACGTAGGGGGCCGCAAAGTTGTCGGGGAACCGGAAGCCGAGGAGGAGGGCACAGCCGATGGCGATGTCGGTGTAGCCACTGAAGTCGGCGTAGATCTGGATCGCGTAGGCGTAGACGGCGACCAGGTTGTCGAACCCGGAGTAGGCCTGAGGGGCGCCGAACACCGGGTCGACGATGGCGTCGGCCAGGTACGACGAGATCACGACCTTCTTCACCAGGCCCCGACCGATCAGCCAGAACGCCTCGGCCATCGGCACGGTCCGGGGGTCGGGGGCCTGGTCGATCTGGCGGGCCATGTCGGTGGCCCGCACGATCGGGCCGGCGACGAGCTGGGGGAAGAACGACAGGTAGAGGGTCAGGTCGAGGAGCCGCATCGGCTCGGGCAGCCGGCCTCGACCGAGGTCGACCAGGTAGCTGATCGCCTGGAACGTGAAGAACGAGATCCCGACCGGCAGCACGATCTCGAACAGCGGCGGGCCGGCGTCGACGCCGAGATCGGCGAGGGCGTCACGGGCCGATGCGGCGAAGAAGCCGTAGTACTTGAACACCCCGAGCACGCCGAGATCGAGGGCGATGCCGAGGGCTTGGATGCGGCGGCCGGCGGCCGTGAGGCCGTCGGCGTCGGACGCGGCGGCCATCGCGTGGCCGACCAGCCAGTTGCCGACCGCGCACCCGCCGAGCAGGAGCAGGAACCGGGCGTCCCACGAGCCGTAGAACCAGAAGCTGAGGGCGATCATGGCGACGCGCCACGCCGTGTGGCGTGGCCGCAGCAGCCAGTTCATGACGAACGCCACCACGAAGAACAGGGCGAATGCCATCGTGGGAAAGAGCACCGGGCGGCAGTCTTGCAGGCGCCGCGTGGTGGCGGTCGGATGCGATTCGACCTGACCGAGCGTCAGGGTGACAGCGTCGGTCGGCCTGATCGCCGGGTCGGTGCGGGTCGGGCCGGTTCAGCTCACGATGTGGCCGCCGGCGGCGACCACGCGACCGCTGCGGATGACGACCCGGTCGACCGGCGCCGACGCGATCGCCTCCCGCAACGACCCGGCCCGCACGGCGAGCACGTCGTCGGAGGTCGCCTCGTGGGCGGCGTGGGAGCCGGGCAGCATGCCGATCGCCTGCCGGGTCAGCGAGCTGACCCGGGCATAGGCCTGCTCGGGGGTGTCGTGGCCGGCCATCACCATCAGGGCCGCCGTCTCGAACGGGTCGGCCCGACCCATCGTGCAGAACGGGTCCTGCAGGTTGTCGGCCCCCGCACACACCACGGCCCCGGCCTCGTCGAGGGTGGTGAGCGCGGTGAGGCCGCGAGCGGGCGCCACCCGCTCGCCCCGCGCCTGGAGGAACAGGTTGGTCTGGGGCAGGGCGACGACGGCCACCCGGGCGGCGGCGACCTTCTCGGCCACCCGCCGCTGGGTGGCCTCGCTCTGCACGCCGAGACTCACGCAGTGGCTGGCGACGGCGCCGTGGTCGAACCCGAGGGCGCTCACCCGTTCGGCGAAGTGCTCGAGGTGGAGGTGGGTCGGGTCGAGGGTCTCGTCGGTGTGGAGGTCGATCGGCCGGCCGTACTCGCCGGCGATGTCGAGCAGGACGTCGGTGCAGCGGTCGGGGTCGGGGTCGAGATGGGGGCAGCCGCCGACGACGTCGAGGCCGAGATCGAGGGCTCGGCGCAGCACGGCGAGGTTGGCGGCGCCGTCGGGTCCGGTGGTCGGTCGACCGGTGAGGCCGACGAGCTGCAGGTCGACGAGATCGCCGAGCCGTTCCTTGGCCGCCAGCACCCCCTCCACCGCAGTGGTGCCGAGTTCGGCGCCGAGGTCGACGTGGGTGCGGATCGTGGTGATCCCGTTGACCAGCGACATGCGGGCCGCCTGCTCGGCTCGGTCCGCATAGTCGTCGACCGTGATCGTGGGGCGGTGCGCCAGCCACGCCTCGATCGCGCCCAGCAGGTCGCCGCGGGGGTTGGGTACCCGGTCGGCGGTGAGGGCCTTGTCGAGGTGGGCGTGGGGTTCGGCCGCTGCGGGCAGCAGCAGGTAGCCATCGGCCGCGAGGGTGGCGGTGAGTTCGTCGCCCTCGAGGCCACGCAGGTGGTCGATCGACGCGCTCACTGCAGCGCCGGCAACACCTCGGCCGCGAACCGTTCGATCTGTTCGGCCGTGGTGGCGTAGGAGTCGCCGGGCATGTTGGGGAAGATCGTGAGGTTGTCGAGGCCGCCGAGGGTCTCGGCGTAGAACTCGATGCCCTCGATCACGTCCTGGGCGGTGCCGACGAGCCAGGTCTTGTTGTCGATCGACTCCTCGAGCGTGGGGATCAGGCCGGGGGGCGACGGCTTGCCGTCGGGCCCCATGTAGCCGCGGCTCCAGCCGTAGGGGCCGAGGAACTTCCAGAACTCGTCGTGGCCGTCGCGCACCTGGGCCATCGCCTCCTCCTTCGAGTCGGCGATCCAGGGGGTGACGACGAGCATGCGCTTGTCGCCGGCTGGGAGGGCGCCGCCGTGGGCCTCGTCGTGGAGGCCGGCGTAGCGGTCCCAGAACTGCTTGGCGAACGAATGGTGCTTCAGCCAGAACACGCCGCCGCGCCCGGTCGCCGGCACCGACTCGAGGGTGGGCGGCGAGGTGATCGCCT
Source organism: Acidimicrobiales bacterium (assembly GCA_033851875.1). Taxonomy (GTDB): domain Bacteria; phylum Actinomycetota; class Acidimicrobiia; order Acidimicrobiales; family SZUA-35; genus JAWSVN01. The sequence goes on along the minus strand of JAWSVN010000139.1, from coordinate 6,554 downwards.
GCCAGCTCTCATAGGGATGGAGCGGCCGGGGCACGAGGGTGAGTTCGGTGACGTAGCCGCCCCGGTCGGGGATCCCGGGCGGAGGGAACTCGAAACACTCACCCTTGAACGAAAACGTCTCGTTGTTGAGGGCGAGGTCGATGACCTCCATCGCCTCGTCGAACTGGAGACGGTTGAGACGGTCGGCGGCGGCCTGGTCGGGGTTGTCGAAGCTGCCGATGTCGGTGCCGAGCGGCTTGGCTTCGCGGGGCACGGTGCCGCGCCCGACACCGAGCACGCCCCGGCCACCCGAGATGTTGTGGAGGGTGGCGAAGTCCTCGGCCAGGCGCAGCGGATGCCACTGGCCGACGATGTTGAACATCGTCCCGATCCGGATCTGCTCGGTCCGCTCGGCCAGGATCGCCCCGAAGAGCAGCCCGTTGGGCACGACCTCGTAGCCCTCGTACTGGAAGTGGTGCTCGGTCAGCCAGTAGCTGTCGTAACCGAGGCGGTCACACAGCACGCCCATGTCGAGCATCTGCTCCGACGCCCGCCACATCTGCTCGTTGGTGAAGCGACGGTCGGTCGGCGCGGGTGGCCCGGCACCCGCGTCGTCCATCTCGACCCCACCGAACAGGAACACTCCGACTCGCATGGGGCGACCGTACCTGAACGCGCCGAGGCCGGGCGCCCCACAGGACGCCCGTCACTCGGTCGGTCGCGGTCGAACTCAGCTGTCGCTGGCTGAGTCAGCCTTCGCGGCTGGAGAGCGTCTCCTCGGCGAGGGCCGCCTCGACCTCGTCGGCGAGGGGGGTGTCGCCGGGCTCGACGTCGGTCTCGGCCTCGGGGGCCTCCGACGGCCGGGTCCGCTTGGCCGAGTTGATGATGCGGCTGCCCGACGTGGCGACGAGGCGAGCTCGGCCTTCGGCCATGTTGGTGGTCAGCAGCTTCTCCGCAGCGATGCCCGACATCCAGTCGAGGACGGAGAACCGAGGGTCCTGCATCGCTCGGCTGAGGGCGGCGGCCTCGACCAGACGCCCAGGCGAGAAGTCCTGATGCTCGGTGTTCATGCGGCCGTCGTAGATGCGGTAGGTGTCGCCGTCGAGCAGGGCGACCGCGTAGGCGGCGAGCACTCCGTCGAGGCGCAGGGTGGCGATCTCGATCTCCCAGTCCTCGTTGCCCCCCTCGACCACTCGGCGCCAGAACTCGCGCTCGGCCGGACGGTCGAGGTCGCTCTGGCGACGGTTGTGGCGGTCGCGGGAGACGTGAACGGCCTCGACCTCGTCGATCAGTTCGGCCGAGATCGCACGACCCCGGTCGAAGCCGATCGTCATCTCGAGACCCTCGTTCTCGATCTTCTTGCGGGCTCGTCGGAGCTGCTTGCGCATCGACTTCGACAGCACGTCGTCGACGTTGTGCGAAGTGGAGAACACCACGCGAGGCACCCGCAGCTCGGGCAGGAGCTGTCCGTGGTTGAGGTGCTCGCCGAGGTGGAGCAGGGTCGGATCGAGCTCGGGGATCTGCTCCAGGTCGATCGACCATGGGCCGTCGAGGCTCTCGAGGAACTCGACGATGCCCTGGGCCAGGGTGCGAGCGGCGTCGGGGTTGCGGGCCGGCAGGCCGGCGTAGAGCGAGCTGCCGTGGCCCATCGCCACGATCGTCGAGGCGTCGCGGCGGTTGTCCATGGCGAGCATGGCACAGGCCATCAGCTGGTCGGTCTCGGAGGCTCGCACCTCGACCATCACCGGCGTCCACTGCGAGAACGACTCGGCCCAGTGGTTGAGCCACGGGAAGCTGCCCATCAGCGGGATGTTGAGGTCGTCGTTGAGTTCCTCGATCTCGCGGGAGACCTCGCGGATCTCCTTCAGACCCTTGCGGGTGCTCGTGTAGAACATCCGCTGCTTGACCTGCTCGGACGACTCGCGCCACGCCTCGAGCGGCTCGGTCTCGTCGTCCATGTGCTCCTTGAACAGCGCGGTGAGCGCCGGAGCGGGGAGCGGGCGGCAGTAGTAGAAGCCCTGGGCCCGGTCGCAGCCGAGCTTGCGGAGCTGGCCGGCCTGGTCGGCGTACTCGATGCCCTCGGCGACCGTGTAGGCGCCGAGCGCCCGGGACAGGTTCACCACGGCTTCCACGAGCGCCGACGACGTCGACGAGCGATGGAGTTCGTTGATGAACGAACGGTCGATCTTGATCGAGTCGACCGGGAACGACTTGAGGTAGCTGAGCGACGAGTAGCCGGTGCCGAAGTCGTCGATGGCGAGCTTCACGCCGATCGTCTTGAGCTGCTCGAGGATGCTGGCGCTGCGTTCGGCGTCGATCGCGAGCATCGACTCGGTGATCTCGAGCACGAGGCTCGGGGCCTTGAGGCCCGACACCCGCAGGGCGTTGGTGAGGGTGTTGACCAGCTGGTTGTCGTGGAGCTGGCGCATCGACAGGTTGACGGTGACGCCGATGTCCTCGCAACCGTCGATCTCCTGCCAGGCGGCGGCCTGCTTGGTGGCCTCGCGCATCACCCAGTCGCCGATCGGCACGATCAGGCCGTTCTCCTCGGCGAGCGACACGAAACGGTCCGGCGGGATCATCCCGCGCTCGGGGTGCTTCCAGCGGATCAGGGCCTCGACCAGCACGACCTTGCCGGAGTCGAGGTCGAAGATGGGCTGGTAGTTGAGCTGGAACTGGTCTTCGTCGAGGGCCTTCTGGAGATCGGCCTTGAGGTCGAGACGCTCGACGGCCTCCTCGAACATGAACGACTCGAAGAACTCGAAGCGGCCCTTGCCCTGCGACTTCGACAGGTACATGGCCACGTCGGCGTTTCGCATGAGCGAGTCGACGTCGCGGTCGGCGCCGGTGTGCATGGCGATGCCGATCGAGGCCGAGGCCCGCACGTCGCGCACCCCGAGGTCGATCGGGTCGGCGAGGGCTTCGAGGGCTCGGCGAGCGACGTTGGTGGCGTCGCGTCGGTCGTCGGCCGACTCGAGGAGGACGGCGAACTCGTCGCCGCCGAAGCGGGCGACGGTGTCGTTGGGGCGGACACAGCGCTCGAGGCGCTTGGCCACCTCGGCCAGCAGCTCGTCACCGGCCTGGTGGCCGAGCGAGTCGTTGATGGTCTTGAAGTCGTCGAGGTCGATGAACAGCACGGCGACGCCGCCGTCGGGGCGACGCTCGAGGGCCTCGGCGGTCTTGGCCGCGAAGAGCACCCGGTTCGACAGGCCGGTCAGGGAGTCGTGCTCGGCGTCGTGGCGCAGGCGGTCCTTGCCTCGCTCGATGGTCTTCATCAGGGCGAAGACCCGGACGAGGATGAGGAGGAAGAGCAGGGCCGAGGCGATGATCGTCACGACCCGGTCTTCCTGGGTGCCCCAGAAGAGGTCGATCATCGGCACGCTGAGCGTCGCCACGAACATGATCACGAGCTGGGTGCCGGTGAGGCGGTCCTGGTCGTTGACCGACTTCGGCAGGGTCTGCGACTGCGGGTGCAGCGAGGCGGCGGCGAAGCCGGCGTAGAACATGAGCCAGAAGGCGTTGAACCACAGGCCGGTGTCGAAGTTGCCGGCCGCGTTGTAGACGCCGTAGGCGGTGTCGGCGATGGCGAGCGAGCCGATGGCCCCGACGATGAAGGCGAACGGCGGGTGCTTCAGCTGGGCGGTCACGACCAGTCGGGCGGCCACGGCGAGGAGCGCAACGTCCATCACCGGGTAGGCGAGCTGGGTGATCAGGGCGAGGGTGGTGTTCTCGGCGGTGTGGAAGACCGTGTCGACGAACAGCACCCAAAGGGTGCCGAACATGGCGATGCCGACGACGGCGGCGTCGATGAAGCTGGCGGTGTCACGACCCGGCGAGAGGGCCCGCACCATCTTGGTGAGACCCACGATCATCAGCGGGTACATCATCAGGTAGAAGGGGTCCGCGATCGACGGGAACGGCGGGCCTTCCGGGTGCATCAGGTCGAGGGCGTAGTAGATGACGTCGGCCACCAGGAACGACCCCAGGCCCGCGGCGAACCACAGCCACGGCCCCTTGGGGGTGGTGTTGTTGACCTTCACCCCGTAGAGCACGCTCACGATCGAGAGCAGCCCGAGACCGTTGTAGAGGACGAGCTTCGACTCCGGCGAGTCGGGCACGACGAAGTACAGCAGCGTCAGGAGGGCCGCCACCCCCAACCAGATTTTGTACAGACTGCGCATGCTCTGGGGGATCGGCGTCGGGCCACCGCCCTTGAGCAGCCGGGTGTGCCTGTCCCCCTCAATGGGTCGCGCGGCCCACGGCGGGAATCATCTCATCTGGTCATTGCGCACCCCGGTGGGTGCCATATGGTCTGTGTGAACCATGTTCAACCGGACGACGCGGCAGATTTTCCCGCAGCAGCCGGTCGGTCGCGGCGGCGATCAGGCGTCGAGGGCGATCAGCACGAGGGCGCCGGCCGAGCCGCAGAGACCGAGGATCTGCAGCGGCATGATGCGCTCCTTGAGGATGACCCGGGCGAGCAGGACGGTGCTGACGGGGTAGAGCGAGCTCACCGCCGCCACCCAGGTGAAGCTGCCACGCTCGATGGCGAGCAGGTAGAAGCTGTTGGCGGCGCAGTCGAGCAGGCCGGCGATCGTGACCGGGAACCACTGGGCTCCCGCCATGCGCTGGGCGCCGGTGCCGGCCACCACGACGGTGGCGAGTGCGATGATCGACGCGGCCCGCGCCCCGAGGAGGGGATAGAGACCGCCGTCGAGCGAGGTCTGCGCCAGGCCGATGAAGAAGAGGCCGAACCCGAACCCGGCGGCGACGGCGAGGCCGCGGGTCTGGCCGACGCCGCCGACCGCCGCTGCGTATTCACGTGGAGGGAGACCGGCCGCGGGCACCCGCGTCATCGCCATACCGCCGACCGACACCAACACGGCCGAGGGGATGGCGACCCCGATGCCGGCGAGGGTCATCGTGCCGGGCACCTCCCCCATCGCCAGGCCGGCGATCACGGGCACGCCGGCGGAACACAAGGCGGTGATCGACGCCGCGGTCGACATCGGTCCGATCGCGAGCGCCCGGTAGAAGGTGACGAGACCGAAGCCGCCGCCGAGGCCGGCGATCGAGCCCCACACGAGGTCGGTGGCCGTGAAGACGCCGGCGGGGAAGGCGACGAGGATCACGATGAGGGCGAGGAGGCTGACCACCTGCATCGCCACGGTCACCTGCACCGAGTCGTTCTCCTTCGATGCGACGGCACCGGAGAAGTCGGACGCGCCGTAGGAGAGGCCGGCGAGGGCGGCGAGGATCACGGCCGTCATGCGGGATGGAGCCTAATCGGGCCGCACCCTCAACCGAGGGGTGCTCGGGCCGACCTTGTGGAGCGTGAACCCTCTCGCTCGATCGACGCGCCGTCAGCTTGCCCGAGCGGTGGTGCGTCAGCTCGCGCTCGAGGCGGTGCTGGTCGCGGCGATCGCCGGAGCAGCGCTGGCGTGGCAGGGCCTGCTCGCCGAATGGTGGGCCGTGGCGATCCTCTTCGGGCAGCTCGTCGCCCTCCTCCACCTGGCGATGGCGTGGTCGTCCAACTCGGTGCCGCGCCGGTACCTGGGCGAGTGGATCGAGGACGGGGAGCTGCTGCGCGGCGTGCCGTTCGACCCCGCCGAGGGCCGCGACCTGTCGGAGTTGCAGCTCACCCCGTCGTTCTCGCTGGCCACCAGCGGCGACGACGGTCAGGTCGTCTTCGACGTGGCCGGCGCCCCCAACGGGGTGGCGGTGGCCGTGGTCGGTCGCCACAGTTCGTCGATTTCGTTGGTGTCGCGCCTGTCCGACGGTCGGTTGGCGGTGACCGCCGACTCGGCCCTGCTCCCGCATCCGATGGTGGTGAGCACGGTGGCACCGTCGCACGATCCGAGCGAGGTGCTCGCCACCCACCGCGCCCTGCTGGCGGTGCAGTTCGACGAGCGGCGACGTCCCGTGCCGGTCACCCCCGAGATCGCTCACGATCTGCTGCGGGTCGAACGGCGTTCGTGGGAGGCCGTGGGGCCCCTGCTGGGTCCGTTCTTCAGCCTCACCGGCCGATCGAAGCCGTGGCGTCTCACCCATCGACTCGACCCGGCGGGCCTACCCAAGGTGGGTCCCGGGGCTCATCCTTTGGCGGAGGTGTCAAGGTCCGAGCCCGAGGGCCGATTACTACTTCGAACTGCGGAGCGGACACCCACCCCGGTGGCCTGACCAAGGTTCGTCCAGCGCTTGTAGCTCAACTGGAGAGAGCGCCCGAATTCGTATCGGGAGGTTGGGGGTTCGAGTCCCTTCCGAGCGCGCTGCACACGAAGGCCGGTTGCCCACACGGGCAGCCGGCCTTCGTCGTTGTCGAGGCCGTCGATCAGAAGTCAGGTGCAGGAGTGCAGCCGATCCCGTAGACTTGCTTCTCCCAGCGCTCGTAGCTCAATTGGATAGAGCATCTGACTACGGATCAGAAGGTTTGGGGTTCGAGTCCCTACGAGCGCGCGACACACAGCCGGCCTGACCAGGACATTCGTCCGGGACGGTCGGCTGTTGCGCGTCATGTTCCTCCTCGACGATCCGGCGTGAGAACGCCGTGAGAACAAAAGGAAGAAGAACATGCC
>JAWSVN010000288.1:0-598 GCA_033851875.1 Acidimicrobiales bacterium | reverse complement strand
CAGCACAGCGTCGAGCGGACGGCGAGCGCCGGCATGGGCGGGAGCGCCATGATGCACGGCTACATCCCCCGCGATGCCGAGGGCAACGTGCTCAGCCCGTTTCGCACGTGGCGCAACGTGACCACCGGCGAGGCCTGCGCCGAGCTCACCCCGCTGCTCGACTTCGCCGTGCCCCAGCGCTGGAGCATCGCCCACCTCCACCAGGCGATCCTCGACGGGGAGACCCACGTCGGCGATCTCGCCCATCTCAAGACCCTCGCCACCTACGTCCACTGGCGTCTGACCGGCGACCACGTCGTGGGGTTCGACGAGGCGTCGGGCATGTTCCCGATCCTCGACGGCGATTGGGACGCCGACCGTCTGGCGAACTACGACGCCCTCATCGCCGACCGGGGCTTCGGCTGGACGCTCCGCGACGTCCTCCCGACGGTCCTCCCGGCGGGCGCCCACGCCGGATCGCTCACCGCCGACGGCGCCGCCCTGCTCGACCCGACCGGCACGCTCCAGCCCGGGGTGGCGTTCTGCCCGCCCGAGGGTGACGCCGGCACCGGAATGGTCGCCACCAACGCCGTGCGCCCCCGCTCGGCCAACGTCTCGG
>JAWSVN010000287.1:0-2445 GCA_033851875.1 Acidimicrobiales bacterium | reverse complement strand
GAAGGTCACGATCTCCCGACGGCGGGGGCGATCATCGCGACGGTCCAGCAGCTCGCCGATCAGCTCCGTCGCGCCGGCGGCACGGTGGTCTGGGTCACGCCGCGGAACGCTCCCCTCTCCGACGCCCGCCGTGAGTTCTACGGCGACGAGGTCGCCGAGCGCTATCGCCGCTCCGGCGGAGGAACCGCGGCGAAACTCGCCGCCAACTTCGCCATCGACCCCATCGACGCGATCGTCGAGAAGACAACCCCGAGCGCACTCGCTCACGACGACACCGCGCTCCAGCCGCTCCTGCAGGCGAACCGCATCGAGACCGTCATCGTCGTGGGAGTGACCGCCGATGTCTGCGTCGAGTCGACCGTCCGGGACGCGGCCACCCGGGGCTACCGTACGATCGTGATCGGCGACGCCGTCGCCGCCGGCTCCGACGCCGTGGTCAACGCATCGCTCCGCACGATCTACCGCTCGTTCGGCGACGTTCGCTCGGCGACCGAGGTGCTCGAACTGGTTGCGACCGACGCCGCGCCGGCCAAGAGAACTCGGAGCTCCACGAAGCAGCCATCGACCAGGCGCATCTGGGACTGGGCCGACGAGATCCTCGACCGCCAAGAGATTCCGCGACGGTGACCGCCGCGAGTCGAGCGGTTCCCCGAGTCAGTCCGGCTCGATGATGCCGGCGAGTTCGAGGATGCGGGTCGGCGGGAGGTACTGCTCGGTGATGGTCACGCCTCGTGAGGCGAGGGCGTCCTCGATGGCGTTGGTGATCGCCGCCGGGGCACCGATCATGCCGCCCTCGCCCACGCCTCGGTAGTCGTTCTCGCCCTCCGACAGCGTCTCGAGATGATCGATCTCGATGTCGGGGATCTCCATCGCCGTCGGGATCAGGTAGTCCATGTAGGTCGTCGACGCCAGGTTGGCGTCGTCGTCGTAGGCCAGGCGCTCATAGAGCACCGCACCCACACCCTGGGCCACGCCACCGCGCACCTGGCCATCCACGATCGCGGGGTTGATGATCGGACCACAGTCCTCGACCACGAGGTAGCGAGGGATCGCGACCTTGCCGGTGTCGAGATCGATCTCGACCCAACAGACGTGGGTGGCCACCGACCAGCCACCGTCGCCGGCCGACGAGTAGTCCTCGGCCACTTCGAGTGGGGCCGGCGCGTCGGCTGCGACCTCGGCCAGGGTGAGGCCACGGGCCGGGACGCCGGCCACGTGCACGTTGCCGTCGATGATCGTTACGTCGGCCGGGTTGGCCTCGAGCATCGTCGCGGCATGCTCGACGATCGCTGAGCGCAACGAGCGTCCGCTCTTGCGGATCGAGCCGCCGCCGACCGGACCACCTCGGCTGCCGCCGGTGCCCAACAGCTCGAAGGGGGTGCGTGAGGTGTCGCCGTAGACGAGCTCGATGTCGTCGATCCCGACGCCGAGCTGATCGGCGGCGATCTGGGCATACGTCGTCTCGTGGCTCTGGCCGTGGGGCATCTGCGGCGTGTACAGCCGGATCGTGCCCTCGGGGGTCAGCTCGGCCCGGGTGGGCTGCCCCATCATCGCCGTGGTGCCGGGGCTGACGTGGTCGAAGTAGTCGGGCGGCCCGGGGGCGGCCTCGTGATAGCTGGCGAACCCGATGCCGAACGCCGTGTTGCGGGCCGCGGCGTCGGCCCGGGCCGCTTCGATGCCGTCGAGGTCGGCCAGCTCGGCGGCCCGGTCGAGGGTGCCTCGCACCGACATCGTCACGTCGAGCTGGGGGCCGGTCACCATCGTCGGTGGGTCGGCGACGCTGAGCTCGTCGTGGGTCCACATGTTGCGGCGACGGATCTCGACCTGGTCGAGTCCGAGGCGGCGGGCCACCACGTTGACCATGCGTTCGCGCACCCAGGTCTCGTTGGCCCACGGACCCCGATAGGCGACGTACTTGCCCTTGTTGGTGGCGACGACCCGGCTGCGCTGTTCGAACGCCTCGAACCGGTAGCTGCCGGGCTGCATCACCCGCATGATCTGGGTGAACATGCCGGCGCCGAACGGCGACGCGGGATAGGCGCCCTGGTCCATCACGAGGTCGACCTTGAGCCCCCGGAGGGTGCCGTCGTCGTCACAGGCGATCGACAGCGTCATCTCCTCCTCACGAGCCTGGCCGCCGTCCATCAGGTTCTCGACCCGGTCCTCGATCCAGGTGACCGAACGCCCGAGGGCGAGGGCGACGGCGGCGACCGCCACGTCCTCACGGTTGACGCTGCCCTTGGAGCCGAAACCGCCGCCGATGTCCTCGGCGACCACGGTCGGGTAGCGATCCTTGCCGGTGAGGCCGATCAGGGTCCGGCCGAGGTGGAGCATGGTCGACGGGTCGGTCTTGAGCTGGGTCAGCATGGCCGTGCTGTCGCCGTCGGCCAGGGCGTCGCCCTTCTCGGCCGCCACCTGCTTGGCCTGGGTGAGGAAGGCCGCCCG
>JAWSVN010000138.1:1381-10550 GCA_033851875.1 Acidimicrobiales bacterium | reverse complement strand
CATGCGCGTGAGATCGTGGGCCCACGTCGGCGGCCAGTGGGACCGCCCGCTCGACGCCAACCCCGACGGCTCGTCGCTCGTGCTGGCCTTCGGTGCACCCGAACTCGGTCCCGACGGCGACACGCCGCCCACCTGGTGGCGTGAGCTTCGCGACGCGTACGGGTCGGCCACGATCCTCGGCGCGTCGACCGCCGGCGAGATCCACGGCGAACGAGTGCTCGACCGATCGGTGGTCGTCACCGTCGTCGACTTCGACACCACCTCGGTGGTCAGCGCCACCGAGCGGGTTGCCGACCATGCCGACAGCGGGGCGGTCGGGCAGGCGCTCGGCGGCCGGTTGGCCGGCGCCGACGTCGCGGCCGTGCTCGTGATGAGCGACGGCACGATGGTCAACGGCACCGAGCTGTGCGCCGGCGTCCAACAGGCCGTCGGCCCGGAGGTGGCGGTGTCCGGGGGGTTGGCCGGCGACGGTGATCGCTTCGACGCCACCTGGCTCGCCGACGACGACGGCGTGCACCGCGGGGTGGTCACCGCCGTCGCCCTGTGCGGGGCGAGCCTCGAGGTACGCCACGGGTCGCAGGGCGGCTGGTTCCCGTTCGGACCCGAACGGACCGTGTCGTTCAGCGACGACGGCGTGCTCCACAAGCTCGACGGCCGCCCGGCCCTCGACCTGTACCGCGACTACCTCGGCAGCTTCGCCGACCAGCTCCCGGCGGCCGCCCTGCTGTTCCCGCTCCAGGTGTGGCCCGCCGACGGCTCGCAGGCACCGGTGGTACGCACCGTGCTCGGCGTCGACGACTCGACTTCGTCGATGACGTTCGCCGGGTCGATGCCGAGCGGCTGGCGAGCCCAGCTGATGATGGCCGATCCCGATGACCTGGTCGACGCTGCCGCCGTCGCCGCCGAGGGGCTCGCCCCGACAGCGATCGAGGGCGACCGGCTGGTGCTCGCCGTGAGCTGTGTCGGCCGGCGCCTCCTGCTGGGCGAGGCGGCGAGCGACGAGACCGCAGCGGTCGTCGACGCCCTGCCGCCCGGTACGACGCTGGCTGGCTTCTACTCCTACGGCGAGATCTCGCCGATCGCCGGCGAGGCCCGCCTCCACAACCAGACGATGACCCTCACGATGCTGGCGGAGCGTTCGTGAGCCGCCACGTCGATCGACTCCTGCGCCGACAGGGCCTCGACCGCTCGACGCCGCCATCGCCGGCCGAGTGGGCGTCGCTGCTCGGCGCCCTCGACGCCGGCCACGAACACCGTCAACGCGAGCGCTACCTCACCCAGCGAGCCCAGCGCCTCGCTTCGGCCGAACTCGCCCACGCCACCGACGAGGCGCGACGCCGAGCCAGCGAACTCCACGCGATCCTCGACTCCCTCGTCGAGGGCCTGTGCGTCGTCGGCCGCGACGGTCGGGTGCGCGTCACCAACCCGTCGGCCCGCTGGCTGCTCGGTGCGATCGAGCCCGGCGCCCCGATCGCCGAAGTCGTCGCCGGTCTCCAAGCCCTCGACGGCGACTGCCTCGTCGACGTCCTCGTCGAGGCCTGTACCACCGAGGCCGCGGTCGACATCGCCCACGCCGTGCTCGAACGGGACTCGACCCGACACCTGTCGATCAAGGGCATGAGCGTGCCCGAACAGGGGACCACGGTCCTGTCGTTCGTCGACATCTCCGACGTCGTCGCCGCGGACGCGTCGCGAGCCGACCTCGAACGCCGCGTCGGCCACCAGCAGCGCCTCGAGTCGATCGGTCGCTTGGCCGGCTCGGTCGCCCACGACTTCAACAACCTGCTGGCCGGGATCGTGAGCTGCGTCGATCTGCTGGAGGACGACGTCACCGGCGACGCCCTCGACGACGTGAGCGAGATCCGCCGAGCGGCCAAGCGTGGTGCCGATCTCACCCGGCGCCTCCTGGCGTTCAGCCGTCAGGAACCCTCGGACCCGGTGCCGGTCGACGTCAGTGAGGCGGTCGAGTCGCTCGAAGGGCTGCTCCGCCGCCTCGTGCCCCGCCGCGATGCTCTCCGCTCCCGCCGGTCGGATCTCGACTGCACGGTGAGCTGCGACCCGATCGACCTCGAACAGATCGTGATGAACCTCGTCCTCAACGGCCGCGACGCCATCGACGACGACGGCTCGATCCTGGTGGAGACCGAGCGGGTGCGGCTCGACCCGAACGCCGCTCGCGAGCTGGTCGTCAGCCCCGGCGACTACGTGCGGATCACCGTCACCGACGACGGTGTCGGCATGAGCGCCGACGTGGTCGCCCGCGCCCTCGACCCGTTCTTCACCACGAAGGCGGCCGGCGAGGGCAACGGCCTCGGACTCTCGACCGTGCAGACCCTGGTCGCTCGAGCGGGCGGCACCGTCCAGCTCGACTCGACGCCGGGCCGGGGCACCAGCGCGCTGGTCTATCTGCCGGCGGTGCGACCCGCTCGCCGCCACGACGACGGCGAGCCCGACACCGTCGGCGGCCGGGCCTCGGCGCTGCGGGTGCTGATCGTCGACGACGAGCCCGCCGTGCTGGCCCAGGCCCGTCGCACCGTCGAGAGTCTCGGGCACGACGTCGACGTCGCCGCCAGCGCGAGCGAGGCCCGCGTCCGCTTCGATCACCACGACATCGTGCTGTGCGACGTGTTCCTCGGCGACGCCAACGGCGTCGAGCTCGGCGAGGAGCTCCAGGGGCGAGTCCCGTCGACGTCGGTGGTGTTGATGTCGGGCGTGCCGAGCGACCGCCGCCGTGGGGTCGCGACCGGCCTTCTGGTCGAGAAGCCGTTCTCCGCTCCGGAGGTGGCGGCCGCCTTCGCGGCCGCCAACTTCGCCGTCGCCGCCGGAAGCGCCAACGATGGCTGAGTCGAACGAGCGCTGCGCACGCCCCACGACCGACGACCCGCTCGTGCTGGTCGTCGACGACGAGGTCGAGTTGTGTCGGCGCGTGGCGCGGCTGCTCGAACGCGGTGGCTACCGGACCCTGGTCGCCTTCACCGCCGGCGAGGCGTTGGCCCAGCTCGAGGATCACCCGGTCGACGTGGTCGTCAGCGACATCATGCTGCCCGACATGAATGGCCTCGACCTGCTCGAGCACCTGCGCCATCGACCCTGTCCGATCGCGGTGGTGATGATGACCGGCGTCGACGACACCGCCACCGCCTCCCGCGCCCAGGAGCTCGGCGCCTACGGGTATCTCACCAAGCCGTTCGACCGGAACGCGCTCCTGATCAGCGTCTCGGGGGCGCGGCAGCGCCTCGCTCTCGAAGCCGAAAACGCGAACTACCGGAGCTATCTCGAGGGAGCGCTCGAGGAGCGAACCGAAGAGCTCGAGTCGTCGAAACGGATCGCCGCCGCCCTGATCAACCGGACCAGCGACGCCCTCCTCGTCATCGACGTCGACTTGCGGCTGACCTACGGGTCCAAGGTCGTGCAGCACATGTTCGGCTACGACGACCAAGCGATCCTCGGGGAGGAGATCACCCAGTTCATCCACCCCGACGATCAGGCCGGTGTCATCGACGCCCAGGCCCGGGCCGCCGAGACCGACAGCCCCCAGACCGTCGAGGTGCGGCTCCTTCGTTCCGACACGACGTGGACGTGGTGTGAGGCGGTCGGTGAGGCCCATCTCGACGACCCGGCGATCAACGGCTGGATCGTGTCGCTCCGCAACATCGACGACCGCAAACGACGAGAGAAGCGGTTGCAGCAGCAGGCGCTCCACGACCAGCTCACGGGGCTCCCCAACCGCTACGCGCTCGCCGATCGGCTGCGCAGCGTCCTGGCCACCGTCGGCGACACCACGACCCGGACCGCCGTGCTGTTCCTCGACCTCGACCGGCTCAAGGTCATCAACGATTCGCTCGGCCACGAGGTGGGCGACGCCCTGCTCAAGGTGGTCGGCGAACGACTCCAGTCGGTGGTGCGGACCACCGACATGGTCTGCCGGTTCGGCGGTGACGAGTTCGTGGTGGTGTGCGAGCACCTCCCGAGCGACGAGCACGCGATCACCACGGCGCACCGCATCGGGATGAAGATGGGCGAGCCGATCGAGCTCGCGGATCGCACGTTCCACGTCAGTGCGTCGATCGGGATCGCGATGGCGTCGACTGGCTACGACGACCCCGAGACCCTGATCCGCGACGCCGACGCGGCCATGTACCGGGCCAAGACCTCCGGCCGGGGTGAGGTCCGGGTATTCGATCCGGCCACCCACCACCAGGCGGTCCAGCGGCTCGAGTTCGAGACGGCCATCCGGTCCGGGGAGGCCCAGACCCAATGGGTCTGTCACTACCAACCCCAGTGCGACATCACCACCGACGAGATGGTCGGGCTCGAGGCGCTCGTCCGCTGGCAGCACCCGGAACACGGCCTGCTCCACCCGGCCGACTTCCTCCCGATCCTCGAGGACGCCGGCCTCACCAGCGAGCTCGATCGCCACGTCCTGTTCGAGGCGTGCCGGTTCGCCGCTCGACCCGAGCTCGACGGCATGCGGATGAGCGTCAACGTCTCCGCCGGTCAGGTGCTGGCTTCCGACTACCCGGCCGCCGTGGTGCGGGCGCTCGAGGAGAGCGGACTCCCAGCCGAGCGACTCTGCGTCGAGATCACCGAGTCGGCGATGATCAAGGACCTCCCGACCGCCCGCCAGACCCTTGCCGCGCTTCGCGATCTGGGCGTATCGATCGCCGTCGACGACTTCGGCACGGGCTTCTCGGCGCTCAGCTACCTGGCCGAGCTGCCGGTCGACGAGCTGAAGATCGACCGGTCGTTCGTCGTGCAGAGCGACGCCGAGATCGGCCGGAAGCTGCTCGAGGGCATCGTCTCGCTGGCCAACACGATGGGCATGATCAGCCTCGCCGAGGGCGTCGAGACCGACGAGCAGCTCGAGTTGCTCCGCGACGCCGGATGCCGCAACTACCAGGGCTACCGGGTCGCCAAGCCGCTTCCCGCCGACGAGCTGCTGCGCCTCGTGTCGCATCGCTCGATGGTGCTCGCCGCCCGCCCGACCTGACGCACTGAATCCGGGCCCCTGCCCACGCCCACGCCCTCGCCCGCGGCCACGACGAACGATGTGTGGGGGCGGGGTTTGTGCGGGCCCGCGATCGGCCAAGCTGTGGGGATGTTCCTGTGCCTCGGACGTCGCGTCCGGTGACCGCCTCCCGTTTCCCGCTGCGTGAGGCCGAACCGGGCCGGCCCTCGTTGCCCCCGTCGGACGAGGTCCCGCCCGCGATCCGCCAATGGGTCGGCACGCCCTATCCGCTCGGTGCGACCTACGACGGTTCGGGCACCAACTTCAGCGTCTTCTCCGGCTCGGCCGACGGCGTCGAGCTGTGCCTCCTCGGCGACGACGGCGACGAGAAGCGGATCGAGCTCACCGAGGTCGACGGGTTCTGCTGGCACGCCTACCTGCCCGACGTCCGACCCGGGCAGCGCTACGGCTACCGGGTGCACGGTCGCTGGGAGCCGGCGACCGGCCACTGGCACAACCCCCACAAGCTCCTGCTCGACCCCTACGCCAAGCTGATCGACTCGACGGTCGACTGGGACCCCGCCTGCTTCGCCTACGTCTTCGGTGAGCCCGACACGCCCAACACCGCCGACTCGGCGCCCCACGTCCCCAAGGCCGTCGTCCACGACCCCTACTTCGACTGGGGCTACGACCGTCCGCCCCGCACGCCGCTCCACGAGACGGTGATCTACGAGACCCACGTGCGCGGCCTCACCAAGCTCCACCCCGGGGTGCCGACCCACCTGCGCGGCACCTACGACGGCGTCAGCCATCCGGCGGTGATCGATCACCTGCAGCGCCTCGGTGTGACCGCTGTCGAGCTGATGCCGGTGCACCAGTTCCTTCTCGATCATCACCTGGAGGAGAAGGGACTGCGAAACTACTGGGGCTACAACACGCTGTCGTTCTTCGCCCCTCACCACGCCTACGCCGCCGGCGGACACCGCTCGGCCGTGCAGGAGTTCAAGACGATGGTGAAGACCCTCCACGAGGCCGGGATCGAGGTGATCCTCGACGTCGTCTACAACCACACCGCCGAGGGCAACCACTTCGGTCCGATGCTGTCGTGGCGGGGGCTCGACAACCACGCCTACTACCGGCTGATGGACGACGAGCCCCGCTACTACCGGGACTTCACCGGCACCGGCAACAGCCTCAACGTCCGCAACCCCCACGTGTTGCAGATGATCATGGACTCGCTGCGCTACTGGGTGCTCGAGATGCACGTCGACGGCTTCCGCTTCGACCTCGCGTCGACCCTGGCGCGCGAGCTGCTCGAGGTCGACAAGCTGTCGGCGTTCTTCGACCTGATCCAGCAGGACCCGGTCGTGTCGCAGGTGAAGCTGATCGCCGAGCCCTGGGACATCGGCGAGGGCGGCTACCAGGTCGGCAACTTCCCGCCCCTGTGGTCGGAGTGGAACGGCCGCTACCGAGACACCGTTCGCGACTTCTGGCGGGGCGAGCCGGCGACGCTCGGGGAGTTCGGGTTCCGGTTCACCGGCAGCTCCGACCTCTACCAGAGCGACTCCCGGCGGCCGATGGCGTCGATCAACTTCGTCACCTGCCACGACGGGTTCACCCTCACCGACCTCGTCTCCTACAACGACAAGCACAACGACGCGAACGGTGAGGACAACCGCGACGGCGAGAGCCACAACCGTTCGTGGAACTGCGGCGAGGAGGGGCCGACCGACGATCCGGAGGTCCTCGAGCTGCGGGCCCGTCAGCGCCGCAACATGCTCGTCACCCTGCTCCTCAGCCAGGGCGTGCCCATGCTGTCGGGCGGCGACGAGCTCGGCCGCACCCAGAGCGGCAACAACAACGCCTACTGCCAGGACAACGAGATCTCCTGGTACGACTGGAGCAACGCCGACGCCGAGCTGCTGGAGTTCACCCGACGCGTCGTGCAGCTCCGGGCCGACAACCCGGTGTTCCGGCGCCGCCGCTGGTTTCAGGGGCGACCGATCCGCGGGATCGACGACATGGCGTGGTTCCGCTCCGACGGGGCCGAGATGACCGACCAGGACTGGCACGACGCGCCGACCCTCGCCGTCGGCGTGTTCCTCAACGGGCAGTCGATCGCTCCGTCCGACCAGTTCGGGCGCCGGGTGAGCGGCGACTCGTTCCTGCTGTTGTTCAACGCCGGCCACGAGGACGTCCGCTGGAAGATGCCGCCCCGGAGCTGGGGCGGCAGCTGGGCGATCGAACTCGACACCGCGGCCCCCGAGGGACGCCCCCGCTCGGCCGCTGCCGGTCGGACCATCCTGCGCCCGGCCCGCAGCGTTGCCGTGCTGCGACGCAAAGAGCCCCGACAGGGGGGACGGGCATGAGCGCCCCGACAGCGAGGACGAGCATGAGCACCCCGATGCCAGCCGGAGACAGCCGACCCGGGGCGACCGTGTTGCCCGACGGGTCGACCCGGTTCGAGGTGTGGGCACCTGGCGCCCACGCCGTCTCGATCCGGCTCGTCGACGCCGAGGAAACCACGATCGAACTGACGCCCGAGGGCGACGGCGCCGACCGGGTGTGGGTCGGCACTGCGACCGACGCCGGCCACGGCGCCCGCTACTGGGTCGTGCTCGACGACGACCACGCCCGGGCCGGCGACCAGCCGGCCGAGAGCCCCGACCCGGCGTCGCGCTGGCAGCCCGACGGGGTGACCGGACCGTCGGCCGTCGTCGACCCGGCGACCTTCGTCCACACCGACGACGGCGTGCACGGCGGCCGGTGGGGCGGCGTCCCGCTCGCCGAGGCCGTGATCTACGAACTCCACGTCGGCACGTTCACCGCCGGCGGCACCCTCGACGCCGCCGCCGACGAGCTCGGCCGCCTCGCCGCGTTGGGCGTCACCGTCGTCGAGCTCATGCCGCTCGCCCAGTTCTCCGGCCGCCACGGTTGGGGCTACGACGGCGTCTTCCCGGCCGCCGTGCACGACGCCTACGGCGGACCCGACGCGCTCGCCCGCTTCGTCGACCGGGCCCACCGGCTCGGTCTCGCCGTCGTGCTCGACGTCGTGTTCAACCACCTCGGCCCCGAGGGCAACGTGTTGTGGCGGTTCGCGCCGTACACGACCGACACCTACCGCACGCCGTGGGGCGATGCCGTCAACGTCGCCGAGCCCGGCTCGGATCAGGTGCGACGCCTGTTCGTCGACACGATCCGCCAGTGGATCGACGACTACCACCTCGACGGCCTGCGATTCGACGCCGTGCACGCGGTGATCGACCCGACGCCCGTGCCCCTGTTCGAACAGCTCGTCGCCGAAGCGCACCGCATCGGCGACCGCGACGGACGCCACGTGCTCACGATCCTCGAGTCGCCCTCGAACGACCCGCGCATGCTGGCCGACCGGCCCCTCGGGTGGGGTGCCGACGCGCAGTGGAACGATGAGTACCACCACGCCATCCGGGTCTCGCTCACCGGCGACCGGGCCGGCTACTACGTCGACTTCGACGGCCCGGCCGACGTGGCCGACATCCTCCGTCACACGTTCAAGTATCGGGGCCAGTTCTCCCCGGCCCGTGGCCGCAGCCACGGCCGTCCGGTCGATGATCTCGACCAGCGCCGCTTCGTCGTGTGCGACCAGAACCATGATCAGGTCGGCAACCGTCGTGATGGCGACCGGCTCGACACGATCGTCGACGCCGACAAGCGTCGCCTCGCGCTGGCCGCCGTGTTGCTGTCACCGTTCACGCCGATGTTGTGGATGGGGGAGGAGTACGGCGACCCGGCGCCGTTCCCGTTCTTCGCCGACCACGCGAGCGACGACCTTCGAGCGGCGGTCCGCAACGGTCGCAAGGAGGAGTTCGCCGGCTTCGACTGGGAGGGCGAGCCACCCGATCCCTACGACCCGGCTACCCGGGCCTCGGCGGTGCTCGACCCCTCGCTCGCCGAGGACGGCGCTCACGCCGAGTTGCTGGCGTTGACCAAGGAGCTGCTCGGGGCGCGACGGCATCACCCCGAGCTGACGTCGCCCGAGGCACAGGCGGTCGTCACCGAGGAGGCCGGGTGCGTGACGATGACCCGCTCTCTCGGCGAGGCCCACGACCGCCGCGTGGTCACCGTCGTCCTCAACTTCTCCGACGCCACCGTCGACCTACCGCCCGGCGAGACAGAGCTGGCCACGGGCGCGGTCGACCAGACGGCCCACACGCTCGCCCCCTGGGCGGCCGCCCTGCTCGT
>JAWSVN010000138.1:0-1323 GCA_033851875.1 Acidimicrobiales bacterium | reverse complement strand
ATGATCCCCGCTGATCCGCCGTTCGAGGTCGCTCCACTGCTTCGGCTCGAACGAGCGCGCGTGCTCGAACTGCTGCGAGGCCTCGACGAGGCGGCGTGGAGCCGTCCCACGCCGTGCCCGGCCTGGGACGTCCACGAGCTGGTCCTTCACATCGTCGGCACCGACCTCGGCACCGTCTCCTGGCTGCGTGACGCCCATCGAGGCAGCAGTCCGCCACCCGACGTCGACGGTGAGGGCTTCATCGCCTGGTTGGACGCACTGCAGCTCGAATGGGTGACGGGGGCACGCCGCATCAGCCCTCGGTTGGCGGTCGAACTCCTCGGGCTCCTCGGGGCGTCGGTCGCGGAAACAATCGCAGCTCGGGACCCGGCGGTGCTCGACGCCCACGTGTCCTGGGCGTCCGATCTCGTCGTGCCCAGGTGGTTGGACCATGGCCGGGAACTGACCGAGTACTGGATCCACCGCCAGCAGATCCGGGAGGCGCTCGGGCACGCAACCGACGGTCGAGCGGATCTGCTCGAGCCGGTCCTCGAGATCCTGCTGTGGGCGGTGCCACATCACCTGCCGGACCCTCGGTCCCGGCACGTCGGCGATCCCGAGGTCCGTGTGGTCGAGGTCCGATGCGTCGACCTCGATTCCCTGCGGTCGACCTACCGATCCGATGATCGATCGTGGCACCGGGTCGAAGCGGCCGCCGCGGCGCCGGATGCGGTGGTGGCGGGTTCCGCCGAGCAGCTGTGGCGTTGGCTGACGAACAATCTGTCGACGCACGACGCAGTAGCCGCTCACGGATTCCCGGAGATGAGCGGCGCCGCCGACCTCGTCGAGGCGTTGCGCCGGACGCGGGCCATCGTCGGCACCCCCAAGTGAGGTCGGCACCGGAAGTCAGCAGTCTCGTTGCGCTCAGTCCCGTATCTGGGACTGAGCGCAACGGGAGTCAGCTGTTGCTGAGGGCCGCCACGAGGGCGGCCTTGTTCATCGACGAGCGGCCCTCGAGGTCTCGGGCCTGGGCCAGCTCGTAGAGCTCGGCCCTCGTCATCGCGGCATAGTCGGTGGTGGCGGCGGTGTCGTCTTCGTCGGTGACCGTCTTCTCGGTCTGTTCGGCCGGGGTCTCGTCGTCGCTCGAGCGGAAGCGGCCGGCAGCGTCGGCGACGACGTCACGCATGCGGTCGTTGAAGGCTCGCTGGAGCTTGATGCCGGCGGCGGGCACGGCCGGGAGGCGCTCCTCGATCGATGCCAAGAAGCGATCGATCTCGTCGAACATCTCCGAACCGATGAAGGTGGTGTCTCGTTCCTGTAGGCGTTGCATGGCTGCCGTCCTTG
>JAWSVN010000137.1:0-4276 GCA_033851875.1 Acidimicrobiales bacterium | reverse complement strand
GCGGCGCAACTCACGGGTGGCGGGGCCGCTGGGTGGCCATGGCCACGATCAGCTCGGCGTCGCTCTCCAACAGCTCGCGCTCGCCTCCGAGGGTCAGGACGGCGTCGGGATCGTCGAGGACGAGCCACGAGATCGCCTCCGCCGCTCGCTCGACGCCTCGGCGGCCCCACGGGACCTCGAGATCGTTCCACGTGTCGAGTCCGGCGTGGTCGAGGAAGTGCTGACGGTCGACGTCGTCGAGGTTGGCGTGGAGCCAGGTGTGGGCAAGCTCGTGGACGATGGCGTGCCGGACCACGGCGTCCTTCGCGCTGGTGGGCGGGTCGTCGAAGCAGAACGAGAGCTCGTAGCCCTGGCTCGAGAGCACCGCCCAGCCGTCGGCGGTGTCGCACCGTTCACCGTCGTCGTCGAAGTGGATGACCGCGATGTCGGGCAGCGCCAGGCCGGCGGCGTCGAATCGTGCGAGCCCCCATTCGACCAGGGCGACCAGTTCGGGGCAGGCGTTGACCATCTCGATCGGGCAGGCCGTCGGGCTGACGGTCGGCGGCGCCGAAGAGCCGTCGGTGCCCCCACTGTCGGCGACACACCCTGCGGCGAGCAGAACGGCGGCCGCGACCGCGGTGGTGCTCGATCGGGCCGCCGATCGAACCGACCACCTGAGCATGGTGCTCACCTCCCGATCCAAGTGTCGGCGGTCGGCCCAACCGAGGGCCAGGGTCCGACGTCACGACCGGGGCCACGCGCGCGCGGGCCGAGGCGCGAGCGAGCCCCGCTGCCCGGAGGCAGCGGGGCTCGCTCAGTCGGCCCCCCGGTCGAACAGGATCAGTCGAGACGCTCGATGATGGTGGCGTTGGCCATGCCGCCACCCTCACACATCGTCTGCAGGCCGTAGCGGCCGCCGGTGCGCTCGAGCTCGTTGAGCATGGTGGCCATGAGGCGGGCACCCGAGCAGCCGAGCGGGTGACCGAGGGCCACGGCCCCGCCGTTGGGGTTCACCTTCTCCATGTCGGGGTTGTGCTCCTTGGCCCAGGCCAGCACGACCGAGGCGAACGCCTCGTTGACCTCGAACACGTCGATGTCGTCGACGGTGAGGCCGCTCTTCTCGAACACCTTGGTGGTGGCCGGGATCGGGCCGGTGAGCATGGTGACGGGATCGACGCCGGCGAGGGCGAAGCTGTGGAAGCGGGCCCGGGGCTTGAGGCCGAGCTCCTTGGCCTTCGACTCGCTCATGATCAACACGGCGGCGGCGCCGTCGGTGATCTGCGAGCTGTTGCCGGCGGTGACGAGGCCGTCCTCCTGGAAGGCCGGCTTGAGGGTGGCGAGCTTCTCGACGGTCGAGCCGTCGCGGATGCCGCCGTCGGTGGTGACGGTCTCGCCGGTCTCGATGACCTTGCCGGTCTCACGGTCGAGGATCTTCTCGGCGACCGGGATGATCTCGTTCTCGAAGCGGCCCTCGTCGCGGGCGCGGGCAGCACGGTTGTGGCTGTCGACCGAGAAGGCGTCGAGCTCCTCGCGGGAGATGCCCCACTTCTCGGCGATCATGTTGGCGCCGATGCCCTGGGGCACGAGACCGCCCACGTCGGCGTAGCGGTCGGACATGGCCTGGGTGAAGGCGGTGCCCACGCCCTGGACCATCAGCGAGGCACCCATCGGCACGAGGCTCATCACCTCGACGCCCGCGGCGATGGCGACGTCGTAGGCGCCGGCCATGATGCCCTGGGCGGCGAAGTGGGCCGACTGCTGCGACGAGCCGCACTGACGGTCGACGGTGGTGGAGGGCACCGACTCGGGCCAGCCGGCGGTGAGCACGGCGTTGCGGCCGACGTTGATGGCCTGGGCGCCGACCTGCATCACGCAGCCCATGATCACGTCGTCGACCAGCTCGGGGTCGAGGTTGTTGCGCTCGGCGAGGGCCTTGAGCACCTCGGCCGCGAGGTCGGCGGGGTGCCAACCGGAGAGGCTTCCGTAGCGCTTGCCCATCGGGGTGCGAACGGCATCGACAATGACGGCGTTTTCCATCGGGGTCTCTTTCCTGTGTGGCGAGCTGACCCTGCGCCAGTGCCCGCTCCAACGTTGCCGGGTCCAAGGGTACTGCCGAGGGGGTTTCCGGTACCAAATGCGATCAGCGCACGCGTCGAAGTGGCGGTCGACACGGGCGCTACCGTGGCTCCAGGGTCGCGACAGCGTCTCCGCAAGGTCCCCGACCGAGCGGTCTCCCCGGCTCAGCGCAGGCGACCCTCCCTCACCCCCAAATCCCTCATCCCTCATCCACCTCACCGACCGGGAGAATCCCATGACCGACGCCGTTGCAGCCCTCAATGCCGAAGCGAGGGCGGTGGACGCCGAGTTCGCGGCCGCGCTCGAAGGCGCCACGATCCCTGGCCAATTCCTCGATGCCTCCGTCGGGCTCGACGATGCGGTCATGTTCCGCTGGCTCGACGGTGAGGACTGGAAGGAGATGACGCACGGCGAGTTCCGTGACGCCGTCTCCCGGGTCGCCACCGGCCTGGCCGGCAAGGGCGTCGGGTCGGGCGACCGGGTGCTGCTGATGATGCGCAACCGCGTGGAGTTCCACGTGGCCGATCTCGCCGCCCTCTTCGTCGGGGCGACCCCGGTGTCGGTCTACAACAGCTCGTCGGTCGAGCAGGTCACCTACCTCGCCAACGACGCCGCCGTGAAGCTGGCCATCGTGGGCGACGCCGGCTTCGCCCAGATCGTCGGCGATGCCCGAGCGGGGGTGCCGACGCTCACCGGCGTCGGCGTGGTCGACGCGGACGGGGCGACCGCCGACTTCACCTACGCCGACCTGCTCGCCAACGAGCCCGCCGACCTCCCGGCCCTCGCCGCCGAGCTGTCGCCGAGCGATCTCGCCACCCTGATCTACACCTCGGGCACCACCGGGCCCTCCAAGGGCGTGATGCTCGATCACACCAACGTGTTGTGGGCGGCCGAGTGCCTGCGTCGGGCGATCGACTGGGAGAGCTACGTCGGCAAGAAGGCGATCAGCTACCTGCCGATGGCCCACATCGCCGAGCGTGTGACCGGCCACTACATGGCCCTGCTGTTCGGCACCGAGATCACGTGCTGCCCCGATCCCACCCTCCTCGCCACCTACACCACCCACGTTCGGCCCAACATCCTGTTCGGCGTCCCCCGCGTGTGGGAGAAGGTCTACAACGGCGTCAACGCGGTGCTCGCCGCCGATGCCGAGAAGTCGAAGGCGGTGGGCGAGGCCCTCGAGGCCGCAGGCCCGATCCGCGAGAAGATGACCTTCGGCACCGCCACCGACGAAGAGATCGAGACCTACAACTTCCTCGACGCCGTCGCGTTCTCGACCATCCGGGAGCTCGTCGGACTCGACCAGGTCGAGCTGGCGATCACCGGTGCCGCCCCGATCCCGGCCGAGGTGCTCAGCTGGTTCCGCACGATCGGCGTGCCCCTGTCGGAGATCTACGGGCTGTCGGAGACGACGGGCCCGCTCAGCTGGGCGCCCTACCGCGTGAAGCCGGGTTCGGTCGGGCCGGGTGCCCCGGGCATCGAGGTCGCCCTCGGCGACGACGGTGAGGTGCTGTGTCGTGGCGGCAACGTGTTCCGCGGCTACCTCAACCAGCCCGACAAGACCGAAGAGGTCCTCGACGCAGACGGCTGGTTCCACACCGGCGACATCGGCGAGTTCGACGACGAGGGCTACCTCAAGATCGTCGACCGCAAGAAGGAGCTGATCATCACCGCCGGCGGCAAGAACCTGTCGCCCGCCAACCTCGAGGCCGCCCTCAAGATGATCCCCCTCGTCGGTCAGGCGTGCGCGATCGGCGACAACAAGCCGTTCGTGTCGGCGCTGGTCACCCTCGACCCCGACATGGCTCCCCAGTGGGCGGCCGCCAACGGCATCGAGTTCACGACCCTCGAGGCGCTGGCCCTCGAAGACGCCGTCATCGCGGCGGTCGACGAGGGTCTCGCCGCGGCGATGGCCGACTTCAACAACGCCGAGCGGGTCAAGAAGGTCCGCATCCTCGGCGAGGAGTGGCTGCCCGACACCGACGTGCTCACCCCCACCTCGAAGCTGAAGCGGCGGGGCATCCACTCTCGCTACGAGGAAGAGATCGAGCACCTCTATTCGTGAGAGGACGGTCGTTGCTGCTGAGCGCCGCCCTCGGTGTGGCCGCCGCCTGCACCGGGGGTGACGACGGCACCGACCCCGTCGATCGTCAGGCGGTGGCGGCTCGCGTCGCCGCCGCCGGGGTCGGGCTCGACGAGCCCGCCCTCGACTGCACGGTCG
>JAWSVN010000286.1:0-1225 GCA_033851875.1 Acidimicrobiales bacterium | reverse complement strand
CTCACCCCACCCGGCTACGTGATCGCCGCCGCCTTCTACCCGTGCTACTTCGGGCTGGCGTTCGCCGCGGTCCCCGGCAGCCGCCCCGGCCGCCTCCTGGCCCTTCCCGGCGCGGTCGCGTTGGCCGAACTGGTGCGCTGGTACTGGCCCTTCGGCGGCGTGCCCCTCGCCAACCTCGCCCTGTCCCAGGTCGACTCCCCGCTCGCCATCAGCGCCCGCCTCGCCGGCCCCCTGCTCGTGATCGTGTGCGTCGTCGCTCTCGGCCAGGCCCTGGCCTCGGCGGTCGATCGGCAATGGCGAGCCGCCGCGATCGGCGCCGCCGTGGTCGTCGCCATCGTCGTTGCCGGCGAGCTCCATCCCCGAGCCGAGGTCGTCCGCACGGCCGAAACCGCGGCGGTGCAGGGCGGCGGCCCCACCCGCACCCGGGCGTCGTCGGACCAGAACCCCGTGGTGCTCGCCCGCCACGTCGAGGCCACCCGCCACCTCGCCGACTTCGCCGCCGACGGCCAGTCGACCGACCTCGACCTGGTCGTGTGGCCCGAGAACGTGGTCAACCCGAGCCGCACCCTCACGATGGAGGAGGCGATCGCGACGGTGACCCAGGTGGCCGCCGACGTCGACGCCGTGTTGATGCCCGGGTGGTTCCACCGGCTCGAGGGGACCACCAACAACGTGAACTACCACACCGCCGTCGCCCCCGACGGCGAGGTGCTCGGACGCTACGACAAGGTCCGCATCGTGCCCTTCGGCGAGTTCGTGCCGCTGCGCGGCCTGATCGAGATCTTCAACTCCGAGATCCCCAACAACGACGTGTTGGCCGGCACCGAGCCCGGGGTGCTCGACACCCCGCTGGGGCCGATCGGGGTGTCGATCTCGTGGGAGGGCTTCTTCGAGCGCCGAGCCCGGGCGTCGGTCGCCAACGGGGCGCAGCTGCTCACCAACCCGACCAACGGGTCGTCGTACTGGCTCACCCAGGTCCACACCCAACAGGTGGCGTCGAACCAACTGCGGGCGATCGAGAACGATCGCTGGGTGGTGATGGTCGCCCCGACCGGCCTCTCGGCGATCGTCGACGCGGACGGCAACGTGGTGCAGCGCACCGGCATCGGCGAGCGCCGGGTGCTGATCGACACGGTCGAGTTCCGCGAGGGCCGCACCCTCGCCAGCCGCGTCGGCTTCTGGCCGGTCGTCGCCCTCGCCCTCGCCGGCTACGCCGCCGCCTGGC